>JAGNPA010000136.1 GCA_017989885.1 Aquabacterium sp. | reverse complement strand
CGACGAGCCGATGACCACCATCCGCTCGCGCGGCCAGTCGAGCACGAGGGCCTTCAGCTCGGCGATGGCCTCGGCAGGCGAAGGAGGCAGTTGCGGGCACAGCCAGGTCAGCTCATGCCCTTGCTGCTGAAGCTGGGCGATGGCGGCCCCGAGTTGGCGCGCCTTGGCCGACTGCGGTGAGGAGCGAAACCCGTGCAGGTACAGCAGGTGAGTCGGCGTGGACATGGCAGGTGACTTTCTGGCAGACACAAGGGCTGCGCCGTGATACGGTGCAGGCAGGCACCGGTCAGTATGCCGTGTGCAGGCGCGGCTGCATCAACGGGCGTGTCTGCCCAGGGTGCCAGATGCCGTGTTCCAAAAAATCACAGAAAATTTCAAAAAGGGGTCGTTCACCATGTCCATCACCTTCAAATCCCAGGCCACGGGCGACCTGTTCATGGTCCAGGCCCATGCCGAATCCTTGTTGAAGCTGCTGGGCAAGGCGCCAGCGGCGAAAGGCATCATCGAGCCGAAAGACATGCCGGCCGCTTTGGAGACCCTGCGCGCGCTGGGGGACGAGGTGGCCGAGGACGAAGGGGCCAGCGCCCCAGAGCGTGCTCGGGACGACGACGCCGACGCGCGCGAGGACGGTGAGCCGCGCGAGCCGGGTTTCCTGGGGGAGCGGGTCAGCCTGCGGCTGCGGGCCTGGCCGCTGATCCAGATGCTGGAGAAAGCCCACGCGGCCGACAAGCCCATCGTCTGGGGCGTGTGATCCCGGGCGCGCCCAGGGGGATTGTGCGCTGCAGCAAGCTTGAGGCATCATGGGCGCATGCTTGAGCACGCCACCCGCATCCTCGCCATCCGCCACGGGGAAACCGCCTGGAATACCGAAAGCCGCATCCAGGGCCACACGGACATTCCTTTGAACGACACCGGCCTGTGGCAGGCCGAACGGGTGGCGCAGGCCTTGCTGGGTGAGTCGCTGCAGGCCGTCTACAGCAGCGATCTGCAGCGGGCCCGCACCACGGCCGAGGCCATTGCCCAGGCCCAGCAACTGACCTTGAGCCTCGACCCCGGCTTGCGCGAGCGGCATTTCGGTCATCTGGAAGGCTTGACGCACCAGGAAATCACCGCGCGCTGGCCCGAGCAGGCGCGGCGCTGGCGTGAGCGCGACCCCGCTTTCGGGCCGGACGGTGGCGAAACCCTGCAGGCTTTCTACGACCGGGTGGTGGGCACCCTGGCCGGCCTCGCCCGGCGCCACCCCGGTGGGTGCATTGCCGTGGTGGCCCATGGTGGGGTGCTCGACTGCTTTTACCGCGCGGCCAACCGCCTGCCGCTGGAGGCACCCCGCGCCTGGAAGGTGGGCAACGCGGCCATCAACCGTCTGCTCTACAGCCCCGAGGGCTTCACGCTGGTGGGCTGGGCCGATGACCAGCACCTTGGTGAGACGCTGGACGAACACAGCGACGGGGCCGTGCGCGCCGCTTAAGCCGCCTGCTGCCGCAGCCCGCGCATGAACAGATCCAGACTCTGTTCGCCGCAGTACACCAAGTCGAAGGCTTCGGGGTCGAGCATCCAGTGGTTGATCAGGCCGTTGAGCATGGCCTGATAGCTCATCGCGATCACCTGCGCATCCAGGTGCGCCGACACATCGCCCAGGGCCTGTGCCCGCTCGAAGGCCGTCTTCACGCAGAGCTGGCAGGTCTGGTGAATTTCCAGATGCCGCTCGCGCACGCCCATCAGGTCGTCCACGTACTCCACCTTCTGGGTGGCGATGCCGAACACCCGGCGCGTACGCGGGTCATGGGCGATGCGGTTCAGCGCGTCCATGGCCGTCCGCTTGAGTTCGACCAGGGGTGGCTGAGGACTGTGCGCCAGAGCCTGCGCGGCCTCTTCCATTGGGGAGGCCGTCCGTGCCATCATGGCGTTGAACAGCTCGGCCTTGTCCTTGAAGTGCCAGTACACGGCGCCCCGGGTCATCCCCGCCGCCTTGGCAATTTCCTGCAGTGAGGTGCGTGACACCCCGCGCTGCGCAAACAGCACTTCCGCAGCGTCCAGCAGGACCTCGCGGGTGAGTTGTGCATCTTCTTTGGTGCGGCGCATGGGGGTGACACAAAATCAAGGGACAGTGTAGGGATTATCGTCCATTCGGACACATACATACAAGAATGTATGTATATTTCGGTATCGTATTGTCGACCCGATCCGTCTTCCAAGAGGTGCCCATGGCCAGCCAAGATGTCACAGTGTTATCCCATCCGCAACAAGACGATGCGGGGCCCAGACGGGCTGGCCGTTCGAAGATGGGGCTGGCGTTGTGTGCGGTGACGGTGGCCTTGCTGGCGGGCTGTGGCGATGACAAGGCGGCAGCGCCCGCCGGTGCGCCGGGCGGTGGCATGCCCCCGGCTCAGGTCGGCGTGATCACGGTGCAGCCGCAAAGCGTGCCGGTGATGAGCGAGTTGCCCGGCCGCCTGGAAGCCGTGCGCACCGCGCAGGTCCGCGCCCGCGTCGCCGGCATCCTGCAAAAGCGCCTGTTCACCGAAGGCGCCGATGTGAAGGCGGGTCAGCCGCTGTTCCAGATCGACCCGGCCACCTTCCAGGCCGCGCTCGACAGCGCCCAGGCCACCCAGGCCAAGGCCGAGGCCAACCTGGCGCAGGCCAGCGCCCTGGTCAAGCGCTATGAGCCGCTGCAGGCCGCCAAGGCCATCAGCCCACAAGAATTCCTCAATGCCCAGGTGGCGCAGCGTCAGGCACAGGCCGATGTGGCCGGCGCCAAGGCGGCGGTGCAGACCGCGCGCATCAACCTGGGCTATGCCGGCGTGACCGCACCCATCTCGGGCCGCATTGGCCGCGCCCTGGTCACCGAAGGTGCGCTGGTGGGGCAGGGTGAGGCCACCCAACTGGCATTGATCCAGCAAGTCCACCCGCTCTACGTCAACTTCACCCAACCCGCCACCGAAGTGCTCAAGCTGCGTGAGGCCCTCAAGGCCGGCTCGCTCAAGCGCGCCGGCGCCGACGCCGCCGAGATCCGCATCGTGCTGGACGACGGCCGCGAATACCCTTTGCCCGGCAAGCTGCTGTTCTCTGACCTGAGCGTGGACGCCACCTCGGGGCAGGTCGCCCTGCGTGCCGAACTGCCCAACCCCGAAGGTCTGCTGCTGCCCGGCATGTATGTGCGCGTGCGCCTGGCCCAGGCCCAGGTGGACGGCGGCATCCTGCTGCCCCAGCAGGCGGTCACGCGCGGCCCGCAGGCCGACACCGTGATGGTGGTCGACGACAAGGGCATGGTCGCGCCCCGCCAGGTCAAACTGGGCGGCGCCAAGGGCACGAACTGGGTGGTGCTGGGGGGGCTGAAGACCGGCGAGCAGGTCATGGTCGACGGCTTCCAGAAGATGATGAACCCCAAGGCGCCCGTCAAGGCCGTGCCCTGGCAGCAGCCGAGCGCGCAAGCCGGCATGGGCGCGGCGCCCGACTCGGCCACGCCTGCCGCATCGGCTGCGGCCTCGAAGTAAGGGAGCGCGCGCATGTCACGTTTCTTCATTGATCGGCCCATCTTTGCGTGGGTGATCGCCCTCTTCATCCTGGTGTTCGGTGCGGTGGCGGTCACGCAGTTGCCCGTGGCCCAGTACCCGACCGTGGCGCCGCCGTCGGTCGTCATCAGCGCCGTCTATCCCGGCGCCTCGGCCAAGACGCTCGACGAAGCAGTTGTCAACGTCATCGAGCAGGAGCTCAACGGCGCGCCCGGCCTCGCCTATATGGAGTCGGTCAGCCAGGCCAACGGCACGGCAGCCATCACGGTCACCTTCGAATCCGGCACCAACATCGACCTGGCCCAGGTCGAGGTGCAAAACCGCCTCTCGCGCGCCACGCCGCGTCTGCCCAGTGCGGTGACGCAGCAGGGCGTGAAGGTTGAAAAGACCCGCAGCAACATCCTGATGTTCGTGATGCTGTCGTCCAGCAACCCGGCCTACGACCCGGTGGCGCTGGGGGACTACGCTTCGCGCAACATCGTGCCCGAAATGCAGCGTGTGCCCGGCGTCGGCCAAGTCACCATGTTCGGCACCGAGCGTGCCATGCGCATCTGGGTCGACCCGGCCAAGCTCGTGTCCTACGGCCTGAGCGTGGCCGAGGTCAATGCCGCCATCCGCGCCCAGAACGCGCTGGTGCCCGCAGGGGGCCTGGGCGAGTTGCCCAACCTGACCGAGCAGACCGTGTCGGCCACTGTGGTGGTGGCAGGGCAACTCAGCAACGTCGAGCAGTTCGGCAACATCGTGCTGCGCGCCAAGGCCGACGGTGCCACCGTGCGTTTGAAGGACGTGGCCCGGGTCGAGCTGGGGGCGCAAAGCTACAGCGAGTACGCCCGCCTCAACGGCAAGCCCGCCTTGGCCATGGCCATCCAGCTCTCGCCCACCGGCAACGCACTGGCCACGGCCACCGCGGCCAAGGAGCGTCTGGAAGAGCTGCGCAAGTACTTCCCGTCGGGCGTGGACTATTCCGTGCCGTATGACACCTCGGGCTTCATCGAGCTGTCCATCACCCAGGTTGTGCAGACCCTGGTGGAAGCCGTGATCCTGGTGTTCCTGGTGATGTTCCTGTTCCTGCAGAACTGGCGCTACACCCTGATCCCGACCCTGGTCGTGCCGGTGGCCCTGCTGGGCACTTTCGGCGTGATGTCGGTGTTCGGCTTTTCCATCAACGTGCTGACCATGTTCGGCATGGTGCTGGCCATCGGCATCCTGGTCGACGACGCCATCGTGGTGGTCGAGAACGTCGAGCGCATCATGGTCGAAGAGGGGCTGCCCCCACTGGCCGCCACCCGCAAGGCCATGGGCCAGATCAGTGGCGCCATCGTCGGCATCACCGTGGTGCTGGTGTCGGTGTTCATCCCGATGGCCTTCTTTGCCGGCTCGGTGGGCAACATCTACCGGCAGTTCTCGCTGTCGATGGTGGCCTCCATCCTGTTCTCGGCCTTCCTGGCCCTGACCCTGACCCCGGCCCTGTGCGCGACCCTGCTCAAGCCCGCCGCCGACGATCACCACGAGAAGAAGGGCTTTTTTGGCTGGTTCAACCGCGCCTTCAGCTCCACCACCCATGGCTACGAAAGCTGGGCGGCCCGTCTGGTCCGCCGCGGTGGCCGCACCCTGGTCATCTACGCGGTCATCGTCGGTGCCGTGGGCTGGATGTACGTCCGCATGCCCACCTCCTTCCTGCCCGATGAAGACCAGGGCAGCCTGATCACCCTGGTGCAACTGCCCGCCGGTGCCACGGCCCAGCGCACCGAGGCGGTCATGAAGCAGGTGGAAGACTTCTACCTCAAGCAATCCGAGGTCAAGTCCGTGGTGGGCGTGGTCGGCTTCAGCTTCTCGGGATCGGGTCAGAACGCCGGCCTGGCCTTCGTCTCTCTGAAGGATCACAGCGAGCGCAAGGGCGACGAACACAGCGCCCAGGCCCTGTCCAAGCGCGCCTTTGGTGCGTTGATGGGCGTGCGCGATGCCTTCATCTACCCGCTGGTGCCGCCCCCGATCATGGAGCTGGGCAACGCCACCGGTTTCGCCGTGCGCGTGCAAGACCGGGCCTCGCTGGGTCATGAAGCGCTGCTGGCCGCACGCAACCAGCTGCTGGGCATGGCGATGCAAAGCCCCATCCTGACGGGCCTGCGTCCGGAAGGTCTGGAAGACGCGCCTCAGCTGCAGATCGACATTGACCGCGACAAGGCCAATGCCCTCGGGGTGGACTTTGCCGCGATCAGCGCCTCGTTGTCCACCTCGCTGGGGTCGGCCTACATCAACGACTTCCCCAATGCGGGCCGCATGCAGCG
>JAGNPA010000135.1 GCA_017989885.1 Aquabacterium sp. | reverse complement strand
ATGTACGAAGCCTTCGCCAAGCAAAACGGCCTGCGCTTTGTCGGTGTGCCGCTCACGGCCGATTTCGATCTCGACACGCCTGCCATGCTGGCCGCGATCCGCGAACATCGCCCGGCCCTGACCTACATCGCCTACCCGAACAACCCCACCGCCAACCTCTGGGACGACGCCGCGATCGAGCAGATCGTGCAGGCCGTGGGCGCCAATGGCGTGGGTCTGGTCGTGATCGACGAGGCCTACCAGCCTTTCGCCAGCAAGAGCTACCTGGATCGCCTCGCGCGGCATCCGCACGTGCTGTTGATGCGCACGCTCTCCAAGTTCGGCCTGGCTGGCGTGCGCCTGGGCTACATGATGGGCCGTGCCGACCTCATCGAGCAGGTCGAAAAAGTGCGCCCGCCCTACAACATCAGCGTGCTCAACACCGAAGCCGCCTTGTTTGCGCTGGAGCACGCCGATGAGTTCGCCCGCCAGGCCGAGGTCATCAAGGCCGAGCGCGAGCGCCTGCTGGCCTTCCTGGCCACCTTGCCCGGTGCCCGCGCCTACCCCAGCCAAGCCAACATGATCCTGGTGCGCGTCAACGATGCCGCCGCCACCTTTGCGGCCCTCAAGTCCCGAGGGATACTCATCAAGAACGTGTCCGGCCTGCACCAATTGCTGGCAAACTGTGTCCGATTGACCGTGGGCCTGCCTTCGGAAAATGATGCCTTGATGGCGGCTTTGGCCGAGATCTTGCGTGAACCCCTGACAACTCCTTCTGCATGAACGCTCTTCAACAGGTGTCGGCCCCTGACTGCGCCGACCGCGTGGCCGAGGTCACCCGCAACACTGCCGAAACCCAGATCACCGTGCGCGTCAACCTCGACGGCACGGGGGCTGCCAAGCTGCACACCGGCATCGGGTTCTTCGACCACATGCTCGACCAGATTGCCCGTCACGGCCTGGTCGACCTGGACATCCATGCGGTGGGTGACCTGCACATCGACGGCCACCACACGGTGGAAGACGTGGGCATCACCCTGGGCCAGGCCTTTGCCAAGGCCGTGGGCGACAAGAAGGGCATCCGCCGTTACGGTCATGCCTATGTGCCGCTCGACGAAGCCCTGTCGCGCGTCGTCATCGATTTCTCGGGTCGCCCCGGCCTGCACATCGACATCCCCTTCACCTCGGGCAGCATCGGTGGTTTCGACACGCAGCTGACCTACGAGTTCTTCCAGGGCTTCGTCAACCATGCGGGCGTGACCCTGCACATCGACAACCTCAAGGGTGTCAATGCGCACCACCAGTGCGAAACCGTGTTCAAGGCCTTTGCCCGTGCCCTGCGCGGCGCACTCGAACGCGATCCCCGCATGGCGGGTGTGATCCCCTCGACCAAGGGCTCCCTGTGAGCCTCGCCCCCCTGTTGCCATCTTTGTGACTCTCATGAGCCAGACCTCAACAGTGGCCGTCATCGACTACGGCATGGGCAATCTGCGATCGGTGTCGCAGGCGGTGGAGCACGCCGCCAAGGACCTCAACCTGAACGTGGTGGTCACCAATGACCCCGCTGTGGTGCGTGCCGCCCAGCGCGTCGTGCTGCCAGGGCAGGGGGCCATGCGTGATTGCATGAGCGAGTTGCGGGGCGCCCATGGCGGTGACCTGCTGGGCGCCGTGCTGGACGCCGCCGCCACCAAGCCCCTGATGGGCGTGTGCGTGGGCATGCAGATGCTGCTCGACCACTCCGAAGAGCAGGACACGCCCGGGCTGGGCCTGATCCCCGGCCAGGTGGTGCGGTTCCGTCTCGATGGCATGACCCAGCCCGACGGCAGCCGCTACAAGGTGCCGCAGATGGGCTGGAACACCGTGCACCAGGCCCGCCACGAGGGCATCTGGGGCGGCCAGCCTCACCCCGTTTGGGCCGGCATCCCTGACAACAGCTATTTTTACTTCGTTCACAGCTACCATGCCGTCGTGAACGATCCCCGGCACAGCGCAGGCGAGACCGAATACGGTGTGCGCTTTACCTGCGCCGTTGCCAGGGATAATATTTTCGCGACGCAGTTCCACCCTGAAAAGAGTGCGGAGCATGGCTTGGCCCTGTATCGCAATTTCCTGCTCTGGCAGCCCTGAAGTCGGGCCCGGGCTTTTCAACGACTTCCTCACTGACGCACCACAGCCATCATGCTGCTGATCCCTGCGATTGACCTGAAAGACGGCAAGTGTGTTCGCCTCAAGCAAGGCGACATGAACGACTCCACCACCTTCGGCGAAGACCCGGCCGCGATGGCCCGGCGCTGGCTGGATGCCGGCGCGCGTCGCCTGCACCTGGTGGACCTCAATGGCGCTTTCGCCGGCCAGCCCGTCAATCAGGCTGCCATCAAGGCGATCCTCAAAGAGGTGGGCGAAGAGATCCCCGTGCAACTGGGCGGCGGCATCCGCGACCTCGACACCATCGAGCGCTACCTCGACGGTGGCCTGAGCTACGTCATCATCGGCACGGCTGCGGTGAAGAATCCCGGTTTCCTGCGCGATGCCTGCACTGCTTTTGGCGGTCACATCATCGTGGGCCTGGACGCCAAGGACGGCAAGGTTGCCACCGACGGTTGGAGCAAGCTGTCGGGCCACGAGGTCGTGGACCTGGCCAAGAAGTTCGAAGACTATGGTGTCGAAGGCGTCATCTACACCGACATCGGCCGTGACGGCATGCTGTCGGGCGTCAACATCGACGCCACCGTCAAGCTGGCCCAGGCCCTGAGCATCCCCGTGATCGCCTCGGGCGGCCTGTCCAACATCCAGGACATCGAGCGCCTGTGCGCGGTCGAATCCGAGGGCGTGGAAGGCGTGATCTGTGGCCGCGCCATCTACACCGGCGATCTCGATTTTGCCGCCGGCCAAAAGCGCGCCGACGAGCTTAACGGCGACGGCGTCTGACGTGCTGGCCAAACGCATCATCCCCTGCCTGGACGTGACCGGTGGTCGCGTCGTCAAGGGCGTCAACTTTGTCGAACTGCGCGACGCGGGCGATCCGGTCGAGATCGCCGCACGCTACAACGACCAAGGTGCCGACGAGCTGACCTTCCTGGACATCACCGCGACCAGCGATGGCCGCGACGTGATCCTGCACATCATCGAAGCCGTGGCCTCGCAGGTCTTCATCCCGCTGACGGTGGGGGGGGGCGTGCGCACGGTTGAAGACGTACGTCGCCTGCTCAACGCCGGGGCCGACAAGGTCAGCTTCAACTCGGCGGCGCTGGCCAACCCGCCGGTCATCCGCGAAGCCTCCGAGCGCTATGGCTCGCAGTGCATCGTGGTGGCCATCGACGCCAAGAAGCGCCAGGGTGACGATCTGGTGGCACGCGGACCGGGTTGGGACGTGTACAGCCACGGGGGCCGCAAGAACGTGGGCCTCGATGCCGTGGCGTGGGCCAAACAAATGGCCGAGCACGGCGCGGGCGAAATCCTGCTGACCAGCATGGACCGCGATGGCACCAAGTCCGGCTTCGATCTGGAACTGACTCGGGCCGTGAGCGACGCGGTGGGCGTGCCGGTGATCGCCTCGGGTGGCGTGGGCAACCTCGACCACCTGGCTGACGGCGTGCAGCAGGGCGGGGCGGATGCCGTGCTCGCCGCCAGCATCTTCCACTACGGCGAGTACACCGTGGCGCAGGCCAAGGCCTTGATGGCGCAGCGCGGCATCCCGGTGCGGCTCTGATCTTGGCCGTGCTTACGCCGGGTTGTCGATCTCGATGAACATGTGCTCTACGCCCAGCTGCGCCGCCAGGTGCTGGCCCAGCGCCTGCACGCCATAGCGCTCGCTGGCGTGGTGACCGCAGGCCAGGAAGGCCACGCCGGTCTCGCGCGCATAGTGCGCCTGCGGCTCGGAGATCTCCCCGGTGAGGAACACATCGGCCCCGGCCGCAATCGCGCCCTCGAAGTAGCTCTGCGCGCCACCGCTGCACCAGGCCACGCGTCGCAGAGGGCGACCATCGCCCGGCAGGCCCACCGGTTCGCGCCCCATCACCGAGCGAACGCGTGCCTGCAAGGCACTCAACTCCAAGCCCGCTGGCGCCGCCCCAATGAAGCCCAACTCCTGCTCACCAAAGCGCGCATCGGCCTGCAAGCCCAGCTTCTCGCCCCACTGCGCGTTGTTGCCCAGGCTGGCATGGGCGTCCAGCGGCAGGTGATAGGCCAGCAGGTTGATGTCATGGGCCAGCAGGCGTTGCAGACGCTGCTTCATCCAGCCCGTGACCCGGCCATCCTGTCCCTTCCAGAACAGACCGTGGTGCACCAGGATGGCATCGGCGCCGGTCTCAATGGCCGCCTCGATCAACGCCAGACTGGCCGTGACCCCGGTCACCACCTTGCGAATGACCTGCTTGCCCTCCACCTGCAGACCGTTCGGCCCATAATCCCGAAAGCGCTCGGCTTCCAGCAGTTGGTGGAGGTGGGAGTGCAGGGTGTCTCTATCGATCACGGCGGGCCCTTTCTGGCTTGTGATGTTCATGCGCAAAACATGGTTGATTTTCTCGCAGACGGTGACCGTTGCCGTCGGTGTGCTCTTTGTCGTGGCGACGTTTCGCCCGCAGTGGCTCTCTAGCTGGACGTCCCGACAGGGCCTGCCCGCGCCCACGGTGCTCGTGGCCCCGTCCCCGGCGGCCAGCGCCGCCAGTGCCGAGCGCCAGGCCCTGACCAGTTTCCGTGATGCCGCTCGTAAAGCGGCCCCCACGGTGGTCAGCGTGAGCGCCAGCAACACGGCGGCCCGCCAGAACCGCCGCAGCGACCCGTGGTTCCGCTATTTCTTTGGTGACCAGGAGTCGCAACCTCAGTCCGGCGTGGGCTCAGGGGTGATTGTCTCGCCAGAAGGCTACGTGCTCACCAACAACCATGTGGTCGACCGCATGGACGACATCCAGATCATGCTCACCGATGGCCGCAAAGCGGTGGCCAAGGTCATCGGCACCGATCCGGACACCGATCTGGCCGTACTCAAGGTCGAGCTCGATCGCCTGCCAGCCATCACCTTTGGCAGCTCCGACACCTTGCAGGTGGGCGACGCCGTGCTCGCCATCGGCAACCCCTTTGGCGTGGGCCAGACCGTGACTTCGGGCATTGTCAGCGCCCTGGGTCGCAACCAGCTGGGCATCAACACCTTCGAGAACTTCATCCAGACCGATGCCGCCATCAACCCCGGCAACTCGGGCGGCGCACTCGTGGACATCGACGGTAACCTGGTGGGCATCAACAGCGCCATCTACTCGCGTTCGGGCGGCAGCATGGGCATCGGGTTCGCGATTCCCGTGTCCACCGCCCGTCAGGTGATGGAGAGCCTGATCCGCGACGGCCAGGTCACCCGCGGCTGGATCGGTGTCGAGCCACGCGACCTGACACCCGAGATCGCCGAAACCTTCAACCTGCCGCTCAAGGAGGGCGTGCTGATCACCGGCGTGCTGCACAACGGGCCAGCGGCCTTGGGCGGCGTGCGCCCGGGCGATGTGGTGGTGGAGGTGGCCTCGCAGAAGGTCGCCAACACGGCCCAGTTGCTCAATGCCGTGGCCGCGCTCAAACCGGGTGAGGCGGCGCAACTTCGCCTGCTACGCGGCGGCCAAAGCCTGACCGCCATGGTCACGGTGGCCAAGCGCCCGCGGATGGCTTTGCCAGCGCAACCCCAGCAGGACGACAGCGAAGAGTGAGTGCGAGGGGCGTCCACGCACCCTAAGGCCATTCGCGTGAGGTGCCAGGTAGCTGCAGCGTCAACGCAAGAAACGTAAAAGGCCCGCTCAATGGCGGGCCTTGATGTGCCTGAGTCTGGTGCTCAGAGCTGGCT
>JAGNPA010000134.1 GCA_017989885.1 Aquabacterium sp. | reverse complement strand
CCTGAAATACCGCACATGGTTCACTGTCGAGATTGGGTGGCGCGCAAACTGCTCAGCAAAGCTGCGCCCTGGTCGCGAACAAAGGTCTGGAGCACGGCATCGGCCGCATCGGCGGCCGCACCCTGGCGAGCCTGGGTGTAGAGCACCACGATGGCCCCATCATCCCCCTGCCCTTTGAGCTTTTGCCAGGCGCCCCACAGTTTGGCCTTGGCGGGGCTGGCGGTGAGGCGGCCATCGACCCAGAAGAACTGCCAGGCCACCAGACGCTGCAGATCGGCGTTCAACACCGAGCCTTGCGCACGCAACTCCGCGCGCTGCACGGCGAGCGGCTCGGACCCCAGTTGGGTACTCGCCGCGCCACCCGACACCTGCACCCAGGTGTCATCCTTGCTTTGCACCAGGACGTTGGTGGAGCTGACCAGCTTGCGCTGATAGTTCTGGGCGCGGTAGTAGGCCACATGCACCCCGACGCGCTCGCCCGCGGGGCTCACCCAGCCCGCATGTGACATGGCGTTGGCTGCCTCGTAAGCGGGCACCCAGTCGGCCGGAGGCGGCGTGCCCTGCCAGCCAGCTTGCGCCGCCACAGGCTGCAACTGCACCTCCCCTTGATGAACCTGCCCTTGCAACCGCCAGTTCAGCGCGTGGGGCGCCGTCAGCACGACCAAGGCCAGCACAGCGCTCACACCCCAGCGTGTGCCCACAGAACCGGCGGCAGTGCGCGGTGTCGGATGCGTCACGGCCGGCGTCGCTGGCGCACGGTCCGCCCAGCGCGCACCGATCATGAACATGATCGTGATGACCACGCCAAAAAACACCCAACCGTAGACCAGGTGATCCACCCCGGTGGCCAGCGTATTGCCCGAAAAGTGACCGAGCATGACGATCATGTACGCACGCAGCCAGTTGGCCAACAGGGGAACCAAAATGGCCACCCCCACGAACATCAGTCGCTTGCGCAGGCTTTGGTAGTTGATGTACGCAAACAGGCAGCCCACCGTGAAGGACGCCACCAGGTAGCGGATACCGCTGCAGGCTTCGACCACCGACCAACTGCCGCTGGGGATGATGAACTGCAAGCCCTCGCGGTAAACGGGAATGCCGCTCAGACGCAGCGCCGCCACCGTGAAGTCGGCGGTCCATTCCATCAACTGGGGCAACATGAAGTCGCCCACCGGCACGGCCAGGAACAGGTAGAGCAGCGGAAACAGCAAGGCCCGCGTGACCTGCCAGCCCAACAAGGTGGGCACAGCGGACACGATCAGGGCCATGAAAGCGAACTGCGTGACGGCATTGACCGACACCAGATCCCCAGCCAGCCACAACAAGGCCGCACCCAACATGCACAGCAACCCCAGCAGGGTTGGCTTGGGCGCCAGGGTCGCCAACTGAGCGCGCTTGCGCCACATCAGCCACAAGGCCGCAGGCGGCACCACCAGGCCATGCGCGTAGGTGTCCGAGCGCCACCAGATGGTGGCCATGGCCGACGCCGTGGGCCAGTACAGGACCAACACCAGCCCCCACACCGCCAGAAGCATCAGCAGGGGCGTTCGCCATACCGGGTTCTTGATCATGCGCGCCCTCTTCCGTCTGAGAATTGCGGTGGCAACCAGGCATCCAGCGCCGACAGATGCGCCTCCCAGCTGAAATGCTTCAACACAAACTGCCGGGCAGCGCGCCCCAGTTCGGCCGTCTTCTCGGGAGAGAGCAAAAGCAAGTCGAGTGCCTGCACGAACTCTGGCGCCGTGGCGGCTCGCACAACACCGAACTCGAAACCGGCACCAATGGCATCGGCGCATGAAGGCACCGTGACCACGGGTTTCTCCATCGCCATGGCCTCCAGGATCTTGTTCTGGATGCCGCGCGCCACCCGCAGGGGCGCCACCACCGCCGCCGCGTGCTGCAAATAGCCGCGCACATCGGGCACCGTGCCCGTGACCACCACCTGTGGCCCCGCCAAGGCCTTGACCTGCGGCGTGGGATTGCGCCCCACGATGTAGAAGCGCAGTTGCGGCCAGCGTTGCACCAACTCGGGCAACATCTGCTCGACGAACCAGCACACCCCGTCGATGTTGGGCCAGTAGTCCATCGCCCCGGTGAACACCACCGGCACCTCGTCTGCCGCGAACGGCGACACGCTGCCAACTTGCGGACTGAAGTACTCGGCGTTGACCCCATTGCTGATCGATTGAACGCGGCCGGCCACCTCGGGCGCCAGCGACTGGAACAAGGCCGTCTCGTTCGGCGTCACGAAAAAGGACTGCCTGGCCTGCCGGGCCACCTCGCGCTCGTACGCCAGCAAACGGGCGCCCTCACGACGGTAGAGCCATGACAAGGGCCAGCGATGTTCCGGCGCGTACTGCGCCCACTTGGACGAGTCCACATCGACAAAGTCCACCAGCATCGGCACCTGGGGCAGCAAGGGGGTGGCGAACTGCGCCATGACCCCCGAGAACACCACGGTGGCATCCAGCTTGTGCTTGGCTTGCACCTCACGCACCCAGCGATGCAGGCCCGCGTGGCGGTAGTAAGTTTCGGAGAGCGAGCGGCCCGTCAACAGCCCACGGGCGCTGAGCAGCTTCGTGCTGCGGGGGTTCAACTGCTCGATGTACAGGTCGGGACACAGGGCCTGAAGTGCCGGCACATGCGCGACATCTTCCGGATCGTCGATGAATGTGCCCAGGAACACCCGGTGATGCCGCTGCAAGTGGCGCAGCAGGTGGTAAGAGCGCACCTTGTCGCCCTTGTTGGGCGGGTACGGCATCCGGTGCACCAGGTACAGGATGTTCGCCATGTCAGCCCAGATTGCGCACGATGAACGGGCCCAACCAGTTGGCCAGACCAATGGGCATGCGGCGCCAGGTCTCGATCAGGAGCTTGTACTTGGCGTTGGACGGGTTGTTCTGCGGGATGGCATCGCGCTTGTACAGGCGGTATTCGTAGCACAGCGGCGTGGGCTCGAAACCCCAGTTCTTCTTGAAGGCATACGGGCCGGTGCCCTGCTTGCTGCGCCCATAGTCGAACACCTTCAGGCCCCGCTCACAGGCCCTGCGCATCAACTCCCAGTACTTGAAGTCGTTGGCAGCCAGGTCGCGCGCGGCCAGATCATCGCCAGCGTAGTACGGCAGCGCCTCGTCGCGGAAGTAAAAGGTCAGCACGCTGCTGAGGGGCTTGCCCTCGGCGCTGGACACCGTCAGCACCTCGCAATCGGGCCCGAACACATCCATCAAACGCTGGAAGTAGCGCTTGGACAGGGCGGGCGTGCCGTGACGGTGCACGTTGTCGGCATACAGGTCAAAAAAGCGGTCCACGTGGGGATCGACCTGCGCGGTCAGCCCATTTTTGATGCCCTTGCGCACCATCGCGCGTTGTTTGCGCGGAATGGCCTGCATGTTCTCGTCTTCGGTGGGCAAAATCTCTTTGCGGAAGGTGACGTACAGGTCCTGCGTCGGCCATTCCGGGTGGCGACCAGACTGCAGGTAGCGCATCTCCAGGTGGTCCACATCGAGGCTTTGGGCCAGGCGCATGGCCTCGGCTTCGAGCGCCTCGGCGGCCGCATCGGTATGCGCCACAACACCGCCATACACCGCAAAGGGCAGACTGGTCAGGGCATTGCCGAACAAGCGGCTTTTGACCTGTGCCAATGGCAACACACCTTCGATGACATCACCCCGGTGGGCATACAGAAAATGCGTGGGGTGACGAAACACCTCGGCCATGATCTGCTGCCAGCCCGCCCGGTGAAAGAACGTGGCCTTGGGGTGCGCAAACACGAACGCGTCCCAACGCTGAACCCAGTCGGCCTGTCGCGCATCCAGGCGCGACACCTGCAAGCTCTTCACCTCAGACACGCTGCACCCCGCCTTGAACCTGATTCAGGAAAATGTGGTCCATGCGCCCCCATTGAAAATCTTGCAGCAGGCGCTGCAGACGCTGCTCCATGCGCGGGATGTTCACGTAGTGGCGGAAACGGGTGCGCGCGTCGATGCCGGCCACACGCGGTTGCGCCGCGTCGATTTCCCACGGGTGGAAATAGAAGATGGCGGGCTGCTGGTCGTTCTGATTGACCTGGCGCAGCATCCAGCGTGAGAGCGCATACGGAAACAGGCGGAAATAGCCACCACCGCTGGAGGGCAGATTGCGGTTGAACATGCGCAAGGTGGTGGGGGGCACCTCGATCAGGTCCGGGCGAATGCGGTGTGCGAAGCGGGGCGCATCGGGCATGCCGTAGTGGTCATGCTGGATCGGGTAGATGCTGGAGCTGTAGCGATAGCCTTCTTGCTGCAGCACATCGAGCGCCCACAAATTACCCTGCCCGATCGAAAAACTGGGGGCCCGGTAGCCCGTGACCGCCACCCCGGCAATGTCTTCCAGCAGGTGCTTGGCCGTGCGGATGTCGTGCGCGAACGCCTCGGGCGTCAGGTCGCTGACCCGCTCGTGGCCATAACCATGGCTGGCCACCTCATGGCCTTCGTCGGCAATGCGGCGCACCAGATGAGGGTAACGCTGGGCGATCCAGCCCAGTGTGAAGAACGTGGCCTGGGTCTTCTGCGCGGCCAGCATGTCAAGGATGCGGCCAACGTTGCGTTCGACCCGGCACTCCCGCGCATCCCAATCGGCGCGCTGGATGTAGGGCGCAAAGGCGGACACCTGGAAGTAGTCTTCCACGTCGATGGTCAACGCGTTGACCAGTGGGACCTGCGGTGTACTCACGATTGCCCCTTGCCTGTGGCGATTTTTTGCAGTGCCGAGAGAATCTCGATGCTCAAACGCTCCTGGCGCAGCACACTGCGCTCGATGCGAAGCAGATGGGCACTCAGCTGACCGGCGGTCAGACGTGACAGCTGCTCTTCCAGCGCCTTCAGATCGCTGCTGTCCAGGTCGAGGTCGAGATCCACCGCCTCCCTGTGCTGTGATGGCGACGCCTGGAGCACCGCGGCTGCCGAGACCTGCTCCAGTGGCGGGGCGGTCAACTCTTCCTGAATCTCGGCCAACACCTCGTTGAGCACCGGCACCGTGAAATGCGTGACCTCGGAGAGGAAGCCGTGCAGCATCAGTCGGTCGCACAAGGCATTGATGCGACGCGGGATGCCACCCGATTGCTCATAAATCCCTGCGAAGACGTCGGCGTCAAAGGTGGGCTTGTCGGTCGCCCCGGCACAACGCAGACGGTGTTCAATGTAGCCCTGCGTTTCCTCGCCGTTCATCGGCCCCAGGTGGCAACTGGCCGTGACACGCTGGCGCAGTTGCAACATGTCGGGGCTTTGCAGGATGTTGCGAAACTCGGGCTGCCCGATCAGGAAGGTCTGCAGCAAGGCCTGCTTGCCATGCTGGAAATTGGACAGCATGCGCAGCTCTTCGACGGCCTGCGGACGCAGGTTCTGCGCCTCATCGACGATGAGCAGGCAGCGCTTGCCCTGCGTCAACTGCGTGATGAAGAAGGCTTCGAGGGCCATCAGCAACTCGGCCTTGGAAGCATCGCGCACCTGCACGCCAAAGGCCGCGCCCACCAGACGCAAGGTGTCTTCGGCGCCCAACTGGGTGCTGACCAGTTGCGCGGCCACCATGGTGTGAGCGTCGATGCTGTCGAGCAGACCGCGCACGATGGTGGTTTTGCCTGCACCGACTTCACCGGTGATGACGATGAAGCCTTCGGCACGCATCACCCCGTATTCGAGGTAGGCGCGTGCGCGGCGGTGGGGTTTGCTGCCGAAGTAAAAACTGGGGTCGGGGTTGAGCTGAAAAGGCTTGCTGTTCAACCCGTAAAAAGCTTCGTACATGGGTCAGAAACGGTGAAGGATGTT
>JAGNPA010000133.1 GCA_017989885.1 Aquabacterium sp. | reverse complement strand
CTGACGCTGGTTCACACGGCCCGCCTGTGGCCGCCTGTGCGCGATTAAGAAACAATCATGGCAACGATGAAACGGCGCGTTGACTGACTGCTTTCGAGCCAGACCGCGGTCGGCGGCAGGCGGCCACTTCCAGGCACCCAGTCGGCGCGAGTTTGCCGCTATGGACGACCGGTTTTGAAGTGCATCTGCCAAAGCTCATTGCCCAGTGGCGGTCCCGTCTCGCAGTGCGCCATGGTTCAATGCAGGCAACCTGCCTTGTTCTAAGATTTGGCGGTCAATGATTGCTGATCTGACCGAGCTCGCACGCCCAGCCCCATGCCCCTTGCACGCACTGAACCGCCCGCCCGTCGTCGAGGTCGTCCATCGACTGCACAAGCTGCGCTGCTGGAGGAGCATGTGCTCGCCACGGCCACGACGCTCTTTCTCGAGCGAGGCTTCGGCCGCACGACCCTGGATCTGGTGGCGCAGCAGGCCGCGGTGGGCAAGTCGGGGCTCTACGCGCGCTACCCGAATAAGGGCGCCTTGTTCACCGCGGTGGTCGACCGCTCAATCCAGACCATGTTCAACGACATGCAAGCGGTGCACAACGACCCGGACATCGGGCAGCGCCTGCAACGGGTAGGCGAGGGCCTGGTCGAGGGCATGTTGCACCCGCGTTGCGTGGCGCTCATGCGGATCACTGCCGCCGAGGCAGAGAACTTCCCCAATCTGGCGCTGTCGGCGTACGAGGTGAGCTTCAAGGGCGCTGTGCGCCAGGTACTTCGGGCACTCGGTGTGCAGGACCGGGTGGATGCCGACGTCGAACAGATACGCCTGGCCGAGCGTTTCGTGGAAATCGCCGTACAGCCGCTGTCCTTCCAGGCTGCTTTCGGGGTGGACGCAACGCTGCTGCGGCTGCGCGCCTCGGCGTGCGTGCGCGACGCGGTGAGGCTACTGCAAGCCGCCAGAACCCTGGACACACCTGAGGTTTGAGTTCGCGCACAGGCTGGAGTAAGCCATAAAAGGACGAAATCGTCCAATAATGCTAAGCTGTATGGATCTGCACTGAATTGGATGACCTCGAATGGTTGCAATGCCTGCCCCGATCACCGCTGCTGCCAGCCGCGTCAGCCCCCATGCGGGTCATCCTGGCCACGTCCAGCGCTTGGATGCCGTGTACGACGCGCTCAGTCGCACCTACCCAACCTTCGACCAGACCGACGACCCCTGGATGACCAACGGTCTGTCGAGCACGCCGTTTCGGTGTCTGGTTTCCGTTTGCCTATCGACCATGACCATCACGCCCCGTGTGGTCAAGGCCTGCGTCCCACTCTTCGAACGCGTGTCCAGCTTCGAGGAGCTGCTGGCACTCGACGACGAAGAACTGCGGGCGATCATTAAGCCGGTAGCGCACTACAACCGCAAAACAACGAATCTGAAAATCATGTGCCAACAGATCCTTCGGGACTTTGATGGCCATATTCCTGATACCCACGAAGACCTGATGAAGCTACAAGGCGTCGGCCGCAAGGTGGCCGACATCATGATGAACTTCATCTTTGGCCAAGACACCATCGCTGTGGACACACACGTACTGCGCGTTCTGAACCGACTCGAGATCGTACGCACCGCCGTGGCCGAAGAGGCGGCCGACCAGATCAACGCTTTGACGCCGGGCCGCTACAAGCGCCACGCCCACGAGTGGTTGATCCAGCACGGCATGCAGATGTGTACGGCGCGCAACCCGCGCTGCAATGGCTGCTGTGTGGCCAACTTGTGTTCGCACACAGTGGCCAGCACGACGGCTTGAGCGCTCATGCCCGTCGCACCGACCACGGCGGTCGACCTGCTGCCGCAAGTCGTCTGGTTTAAGCGCGACCTCCGGGTGCAGGACCATGCGGCGCTGGCATGCGCCATGGCAGCAGGGCCCACCCTGTGCGTCTATGCCGTCGAGCTGAACTATTGGGACCAGCCCTGCACGAGCGACCGCCAGTGGCAGTTCGTGCGTGAATGCTTGATCAGTCTGGACGCGCAGTTGAACGTGTTGGGGACCGCGCTTGAGGTGCATGTGGCGCCGGTCATCCAGATGCTGGATGTCTTGCATCTGAGGCTCGGCCCGTTCGCCTTGCACAGCCACCAGGAGACCGGCGGGCTCTGGACTTTCGAGCGTGACCGCGCGGTTCTGGCATGGTGCCAGAGCCATGGCGTGCGCTGGCATGAGTACGTGCAGAACGGTGTCGTCCGCCCCGTGTCGCGCCGCGGTCGTCGTTTCAGGGAGCACTGGCAGGCCTGGGCGACAGAGCCACTGACGCAGCTGCCGGCCCAGGCGGAGTGGCTGCAACCTGCCAGCGGACCTCCTTCAGAGGTGCTTCCTGCCGCCGTCAAGCAGGACCCCTTGCCTTGCCCTGGAAGGCAGTTGGGCGGCTTTCAGCATGCGCGTGACCTGCTGGACAGCTTCCTGGCCAAACGGGGCGAGGGCTACTCAGCGCACATGAGCGCCCCAGCCACGGCCGAGCGCGGTTGCTCGCGTCTGAGCCCCCACATTGCTCACGGCAGCCTGAGCCTGCGGCAGATTGCTCAAAGCGCACTGCAAGCCAGCGAAGCTGCCCCGCGCGGGCACTGGCACCGCCACCTGAACAGCTACGTGACTCGGCTTTGGTGGCACTGCTATTGGCTCCAGGTGCTGGAGAACCGGCCCGACATGGAGCGCCGCGCTCTGGTGCCCGAGATGGAGAAGCTGCCACGGTCAATGGACTTGCAGCGATTCGATGCCTGGCGCTTGGGCCGCACTGGCTGGCCCATGGTGGACGCGTGCATGCGGTTCCTGCACCACCACGGTTGGCTGAACTTCCGCATGCGGGCAATGCTGGTCACGGTGGGCACGCACACGCTGGGCTTGCCGTGGCGGCCGGTGGCGGACTGGCTGGCCCAGTTGTTCGTGGACTTCGAGCCTGGCATCCACTACCCGCAGATCCAAATGCACAGCAGCATGGCTGCCAGCCCTGTCCTGCGCCTGTACAACCCTGTCACTCAGGCCCGTGAACTGGACTCAAAGGGAGACTTCGTCCGCTGCTGGGTCCCTGAGCTTCAGCAGGTCCCCGATAGTTGGATTTTCTTGCCATGGAGCATGCCGACGCCGGCACGCCTGCGCTACGGCTTGGTCGATGGTGCCGACTATCCGCTGCCGCTGGTGCAGTTCGAGCAGGCGCATCGATGTGTGAAGGCCGATATCGCCGCGCTACGGTCGAGCCTGGATCTGCAGCCGGCGCAAGGGTTCAAGGAGCGAGCCGGGCGTCTGGCGCACGCCCGCCCCAAGGAGCGCCTGCAGCGACAGGAAGACGCGGCCAGGCCTTCACAACTCACCCTGTTTTAGATTGCCTCGGGTTCGCACGTGCGTCCGCGATTCGACTTATAGCTTCGCTGTCGGCCAGGAAGAGCCAGCTTCCTGGGTTCACCGGTCATTCGGGTGCGAAGTGACGAAGGGCAGAAGTGGGTCGAGGCTGTGTGAAAACACCGTGAACGATTTCGCCGGGCTTCTGTCTATGCATTAAGCATGAATCGAGGTGAGCGATGAGTCGATACATCGAAGGGAAGAGTCGGACACAGATGGTGTTGATGCCCGAATCACTGGATGACTTCGTTGGTGAAGACAATCCGGTGCGGGTGATCGACCTGTTTGTCGATGAACTGGACTTGCAGGGTCTGGGGTTCGCGTCTGCGCAACCTGCGGTCACGGGGCGGCCGGGCTATCACCCGGGCTTGCTGCTCAAGCTGTACATCTACGGTTATCTGAATCGAGTTCAGTCCAGCCGCCGACTTGAGCGGGAGGCCCAGCGCAACGTTGAAGTCATGTGGCTCACGGGGCACTTGGCGCCCGACTTCAAGACCATTGCCGATTTCCGTCGAGACAACGGCACTGGCATTCGCAACGCCTGCAAGCAGTTCATTGCGATATGCCGCGAACTGAACCTGTTCAGCCAGGCGGTGGTGGCCATCGATGGCAGCAAGTTCAAGGCCGTGAATAACCGGGACAAGAACTTCACCACACACAAACTCGAGCAGCGCATCAAGCAGATCGAGGAAAGTATCGACCGCTACATGCACGCCCTGGATACCGCCGATCGCACGCAGCTAGCGGAGACGGAAGCCAAGACGAAGAACCTGAAGGAGAAACTCGTCCGGCTCAGAAAGCAGATGCGTTACTTGCAGGAGATGGGTGAGCGCCTGCGCCAGGCGCCCGATGAGCAAATCTCGCTGACCGATCCGGATGCCCGCTCCATGGCGACCAGCGGCCGTGGCACCGGGATGGTCGGTTACAACGTGCAGATCGCCGTCGATACCGAGCATCACCTGATCGTCGCGCACGATGTTGTGAATGTCGGCCATGATCGTACGCAACTCGCCTCGATGGCCATGCAGGCGAAGGCGGCGGTAGATGAAGAAAACGTGGAAGTGCTTGCTGATCGTGGCTACTACAAGGGACCGGAAATCCTGGCCTGCGAGCAGTCAGGCATTACGCCCTTCGTGCCGATGACGATGACCAGCGATAACAAGGCGCGTGGCCTGTTTGACAAACGCGACTTCGTCTATCAACCCGATCGCGATGCGTACCGCTGCCCCAGCGGTCAGTTATTGCCGCGACATCATCAGTCTGTCGAGCAAGGGTTGGTCATCCACACCTATTACAACCTGAGCGCATGCATGCAGTGCCCCATCAAGGCGCGCTGCACAACCGCGGAAAAGGAGCGCCGAGTCCGGCGCGGGGAGCATGAGACCGTATTGGAGTCCATGCAGCGTCGCCTGGATGCCTGCCCCGGCAAGATGCGACAGCGGCGCAGCACGGTTGAACATGTGTTCGGGACACTGAAGTTCTGGATGGGCGCCACGCACTTCCTGACGAAAACTCGACCACGTGTGCAGACCGAGATGGGCTTGCACGTGTTGGCGTACAACCTACGCCGGATCATTAGTCTGTACGGTCCCAAAGGCGCAATGGATGTGCTGCGGTGGGCCGCGGCTTGATGTAGGTCCGCGCAATTTCTTGCCCGAATTGCATTGCTGGATGCCCTGCAGACGCAGATCACGCCCATTCGGCCGGAAATCCTCGCGCCTATCGCATCCGACGGAAATCTACCTGCTCGCATTCATTGCGATTGCGTTTCCACACAGCCTCGGTCGGGTGCCGTCGCGTGCGCAGTGTCAAAGCTGACATGACGAATACGTGAGAAGGGCTGATGCTCGCCGTCCGGTCAGGCTGTTGAGTCGCCCCTGCAGGAGTCACAGCGCTCGTATGTCACGCGCCATCCGAGACGTCAGTCGGCCTCATCATCCAGACCGGAACAATTTGAACGTGAACGCCCGGCTGCCATTGCCGTGATCGAAATGGCGGCTGGTGACACGACTGCTTGATCTACCCCTTCATCAGCGCAGACGCCCATGGCGCCGACTTCCATGCCCGCCTGCTGACGCACCTTCGGCGCACCGGAATCTGGCGCGGAGAGCTGCTGACGCGCTGCAAGGGCGGTTCGCTGGTGTCTGATTTCCTGACCGTCAGCGCTGTTCGCAACCGCATCGGGCAACTGACCCACTACATCTGGGTCTTCTCCAATATTGAAGCCTTGAAAGCGCATCAGCGCCGCCTTGAGCAACTGGCCTACTTTGACTCACTCACCGGCCTGCCCAATCGCATGCTGCTGATGGATCGTCTGGGGCAGATGTGTTCGGCGGCCCGGCGGCATGGGCGGCAGTTTGCGGTGTGCTATCTGGACGTCGATGGATTCAAGGCAATCAACGACCGTCTTGGTCATCACATTGGCGACGGGGTGCTCGTCGAGGTTGCCAGGCGTTTGAGCCGTGAGGTTCGCAGTGGTGACACGGTTGCACGTCTCGGCGG
>JAGNPA010000132.1 GCA_017989885.1 Aquabacterium sp. | reverse complement strand
GGGCGGGCGTAGGCCGAGGCCATCAGATCGCTCTCGCTGAGGATCTCGCCATCGTCGTCGACCGCGTCAAAGCGGCCGGTGCGGGCGAAAGCCTCGATGCGGCTCCACTTTTCGGAGAAGTAGTTGGCCAGGGCCTCGGCACCGCCTTCGATGGCGGCCAGGGCGTTGAGGAAGGCGAGCGGGTCGGCGTCTTCGCGGAAGATGACCGAGTTGACCATGCCGCGCAGGTGCGTGTGGCTGAGGTCTTTGTAGCGCTTTTCGATCACGACGGCGCGGGCGAATTGCTCGGGCGTGATGACGAGGTTGACGACCGACTCCTTGGAGGTGTCGAACTCGCGGATCACGGCCAGCACGTCCTTGGGCGGCAGCTGATCGAGCACGACCATCAGGGCGCCGTCGCCTTCGGTGTCGGCCAGTTCAGCCAGGGCCGATTCGGCGCCGACGATGTCACCGGCGGCGATCAGGCTCTGGGTTTTCGTGATGAGGGCAAGGTGTTGGCTCATGTCTCAGTCCTTGCGGTCGAAGCCTTGGTCGGACAGCCAGTCGGCGCCGGCTTCGTCGCGGGCGCGCTGGTCGGCGTCGTCGCCATCGTCGTCATGGTCTTCGTCGGCGTCTTCGCGGTCTTCATCGTCCGAGTCGTCGCCGCCCTCGTCGCTGGCGCGGCCGGGACGGGCGTGCATGTACTCCAGCGCGGCGGCCAGGGTCATGAACCAGGGGCCGGCGGGCTCGGTCAGGATGGTGTCGACCAGGTCTTGGGCCCAGGGGGCCAGTTCCACGGCGTCGGCGATGGCGTCCCAGTCGGGCAGGTCATCGGCGTCCTGGCAGATCAGGTGCTCGAACACGGCCGGTTGCACGAAGCGGAAACCCTGGTGGAAGACCACGGCCACCATCTCGGGGCTGATCTCGATCATCTTGACCAGGAAGCCGAGTTCCTGGCGCTTCTCGGCCAGACGTTGGCGCAGCACACCACGGCCCTCCGAGTCGGAGGTCAGGTCGTCGAGTTCAGCCTGGTAGGCCGAGCGCAGTTGCAGGAAGAAGGGGGAGAGGCTCACGTCGGGGTCAGATCAGGGTGCGGAAATAGGCTTGCCAGATGTCTTGCGCGGTTTGGAGCGGGTCATCGAGCAGGTTGCGACGCCGATTGTCGTCGTAGGCCTGGCGCTTGTCCGGGTCGGACAGCACGTCGTAGGCCTGTTGCACGGCCCGGAAACGGGCCGGTGCATCGGGCGAGGGGTTGCGGTCAGGGTGGTACAGCGCCGCCTGCTGGCGAAAGGCCTTCTTGATCTCGGCCAGGGGGGCGCTGGGGGCCACCCCGAGGGCGGCGTAGTGGTCACTCATGCGCTGGGCGCGTCGTCGGTGTCCGGGGCGAGGGCGTCGGCCAGGGTTGCGTCACGACGGGGGGCGTGCTTGTCCAGGGCGGTGCCGACGGCGCGCTTGAGCTTTTCCATGGCACCGTGGATGGCCTGGTGGGCGCTGCCGGCGTGGTCCTTGACGACCACGGGCTGCAGACCCTTGACATGGGCTTCCAGCGTGCAGTGGATGTCGTCCTTGTTGGCCTTGGCATGGCTGTTGGCATCGGCCAGGTGGGCTTCCACGCGGGTGATGTGTTCGCCAAAGCGGTGCAGCTCGCCCTGGGCCAGGGTTTCGAGGTACTCGGCCGTGCGGACGCCGCCGTCGATGTTCTTGTCGGTGTGCAGCAAAACTTGCATGGAGGACTCTTTCTGATTCGAGGAAAACAGCTCAAGTATGAGCCAAATGCAGCTCAGCGCCAGGGGGCGCTGGCTTCCAGCAGGTCTTGAAGTTGCGCACCGAGCGCGTGCAGCGCGGGCTCGATGCTGTCATCGCCCGCGTCGATGGCGTCTTCCAGGTCGCCGGCGGCGTCCATCAGGTCGAGGGCGCACAAGAAGCCCGCACTGCTGCGCAGGGTGTGCATGCGCCGGGCGGCCTTCACGCGGTCACCGGCGGCCAGGTCGTCACGGGTCTGGGCCACGGCATCGGTGTACTCGGCCACGAACATCTTGAGCAGGTCGAGGAACATCTCGCGGTCATCGCCCAGGCGCTGGGCGGCACGCTTGCGGTCGATGCCAGGGATGTCGGGGAATTCGTCGTCCATCTCGGTGGGGGCGCCGACGGGCGCTGGCGTGGTTGTCGCGGAGGGGGAAGGGTGGATCCAGGTGGCGAGCACGATGGCCATCTGGTCCAGGTCCATGGGTTTGGGCAGCACGTCGTTGGCGCCAGCGGCACGGGCGGCGGCCTGTTGATCGTCGCGCACCCCGGCGGTGAAGGCGATGATGGGCAGGGTGAGCAGGCCCAGTTCTTCGCGGATCAGGCGCGTGGCGCACAGACCGTCCATCACGGGCATCTGCACGTCCATGAGCACGGCATCGAAGCCTTGCGGGCGCGTGCGCAGGATCTGCACGGCCTGCTGGCCATCGGCGGCCAGGGTGGCGGTGGCCCCTTCGAGGCGCAGGGCGCGTTCCACCAGATCGCGGTTCATGGCGCTGTCGTCCACCACCAGGACCTGGGCCCCGACCAGCCGTGGACCCGAGGCCACCACGCTGGGCGGGGTGCGCAGGGCCTCGATCGCGTCGGCGCTGGCGCGCTGCAGCGGCAAGGTGAACCAGAACGTGCTGCCGCGGCCGGCCTCACTGTGCACGCCGATCTCGCCACCCATCAGCTCGACCAGGCGTTTGCAGATGGACAGGCCCAGCCCGGTGCCGCCAAAGCGTCGGCCGATGCCGCCGTCGGCCTGGGTGAAGGGGGCAAACAGGCGGCCAATCGCTTCCGGGGCGATGCCGATGCCGGTGTCACTCACGTCAAACCGCAGGCACACGCCCTGGTCGGTCTCGGCGGTGAGGTTCACCGTGACGGTGACCTCGCCTTGCTCGGTGAACTTGATGGCGTTGCCGGTCAGGTTGAAGAGCACCTGCTCCAGGCGCAGGCCGTCGCCCATCAAGGGCCCCAAGGGCGTGGTGGGCGCGACCAGGTGCAGCGTCAGCCCCTTGGCGCGGGCGACCTGGCCCATCAGGCTGTCGAGGTTGGCCAGCAGGCTGGCCAGGTCGAAGGGACGCGGTTCCAGGCGCAGTTGCCCGGCCTCGATCTTGGAGAGATCGAGCACGTCGTTGAGGATGGCCAGCAGCGACTGGCCGGCCGTGCGGATGCGGGCCACCATGTCGCGCTGGTGCGCGGGCAGGGGCTCGCGCTCGAGCACCTGGGCCAGGCCCAGCACGGCGTTCATGGGGGTGCGGATCTCGTGGCTCATGTGCGCCAGGAACTCGCTCTTGGCGGCATTGGCGGACTCTGCCGCCTCGGTCGCTTCGCGCAGTTCACGCTCGTGGCGTTTGCGCTCGCTGATGTCTTCGACGATGAAGAGGTGGCGCGGCGCATCGGCGGTGTCCACCTGGATGGGGGCGCCGGTCACGCTGGCCCATACCACCGTGCCGTCGGGGCGCACATAGCGTTTGGTGAAGGTGTGGCTGGCCAGCCGCCCCGACTTCAGGGCCGCGATGTGCGTCTGTGAGGCGGCATGGTCGTCGGGGTGGGTGAAGCGCAGAGGGTCGATGCCGATCAGGTCCTCAGCCGACACGCCGATGATGTCGGCCAGGTGCTGGTTGGCCTCCAGCAGCAGGCCACTTTGGGAGTCGACCAGGGCCACACCCAGCGGGGCCTGCTCGAAGATGACGCGAAAGCGCGACTCGGCGAGCTGGCGCGCCCGCAGGGTCTGCAATTCCTGAAGCTGATGGGTGCGGCGCCAGGCCTGAAAGGCCAGCGAGTAGACCAGCAGCAGGCCCAAGCCCATCACGATGCTGGTGGCCCAGGCCATGTTGCGGATGCCGGCATAGGCCTCGCGCTCATCGATCTCGGCCAGCATCAGCCAGGGGGTGCCCTGCACGGCCGATGCATAGGCCAGCACGGGCACCTCGCGGTAGTCCCGCCCGCCTGACAGGATGCCGCGCTCGCCTTGTGCGGCCCGTCCGGCCGGCAGGGTGGGGGTGTTCAGGGCCTCGGTCAGGGAGAGCTCGGCCTGTGGGTGATGGCGCAAGGGTGACACAAAGCGCACCTGGGCCTCCTCGCGGCGCACCAGGTAGGTTTCTGCCGTGCGGGTGGGCACGGGCCAGGTGCTGACCAGGGGGTAGAGGGTTTCATCGGCGCGCCAGCTCAGGTAGGCCACACCCAGCGGGCCTTGTGGGCCGGGGCCGATGGGTGCGAGCACGCCAAAGTGCACCTGGCCTTGGGCGGTGCGGTGCAGGTCGACCAGTTCGATGCGGGGGCGGCGCAGGATGTCGGCAATCAGGGCGGTGTGCGGCGTGAGGTCGGCCTGGCCGGCCACAAAAGCCGTACGACCCTGGGCGTCGACGGCGGCCAGCCCCTGCCAGCCTTTGACGCGCACCCCCTCGCGGGCCACCGCTTGCATCTGAGCCAGCAGTGGTTCGCTGCGGCGGCCACTGGACAGCCATTGTGCAAAGAGGGCTTCGAGCTGCGAGTGGCCTGAGAAATTCACGCGCGCATCGGTGCGGATCTCGTCCAGCAGTTCTTCGATCTGCTGGGTCTTCTGTTCGGCGATGACGGTGAGGGTTCGGTGGGTTTCGCGGCGGATTTCTTCGGCCAGCGACCGGTAGGCGAACACCCCCATGGCCCCGATCAGCCCGGTGAGCAGCAGCAAGGGCAGCGCCAGACGCAGCCGCTGGCGCAGGGTGTCGTTGACCGTGCGTGTGGCGCCGCTGCGTGGCACCGAGCCCGTCACGGGCGGGTGGCCTGCACCAGACACTCGGACAACTTGTCGAAATGCGTCAGGGCGGCAGAGGTCAACTCCACCTGCTTGCGGCGGGCGTCCTCGGTGTCGGCCAGCGTGATCCAGCCCTTGGCACGCATGGACTTCAGGCGCGAGTGCAGGGTGGCGGGGGAGCCCAGTTCACTGGTGCCGATCAGGTCGCGCACGCACAAGCGCTGCTGCGCCTGGTTGGTGCGCGCCACCAACTCGAGGATGCGCTCTTCCAGCGGATCGAGCGGGGCCAGGGTCGGCAGACCCCGCACGGCTTCGGCCAGCTTCAGAAAGCGCAGGTAAATGTCGGCAGGGCGGGTCACAGCGGGGAGCTTCCTTGAGCGAGGGGTCTGAAGGGCTTGATTTATGATGGATACCCTATATCGTATATATTTTATGACAATCCTGTCACGGCTCGGCCTTCAACTCGGCATGATCATGATCACCATTGTCGCCTTCTTGACGATGGTGGGGGTCAATGAACTGCTTTTCAAGGCCGGCGAGTTTGTGCCTGGGATCAACTGGATCTATCTGCCCGCCGGGGTGCGTCTGCTGGCGACCTTGTTGTTTGGGTTCTCGGGCGCGGTCGGCCTGTTGCTGTCCGCCTGGTGCGTCAATTTCTGGCTCTTCTTTCCCGATGACTTTTCTCGCTCATTCCTGGGCGGGATCATCGCGGCCGTGGCGCCCTACAGCGTGTACATCATGGCGCGGCGCTTTTATGGCTTGCAAGGCAGCCTGGTCAATCTGACGGCAGGCAAGTTGCTGATCTGCATTGTGGTGTATTCCCTGGCCAGTCCCTTGATGCATCACGTCTGGTTTCATTTGCGTGATCCGGTGGGGCATGACTGGTCGGGCTTTTGGGTCATGGCTGTCGGCGATTTCCTGGGGTCCGTCGTGGTGTTTTACACCCTCAAACTGGCACTCCACCTCTGGATGCCGCCCCAGGCCGCCCGCACGCTGCCTCATCAGTGAAGGGCCGCGTGCGGGAGAGGGGTGATGACAGCGCACACTTCATTTTAGAAGCTGGGATGCTGCTGTCCAGCCCTCTGGCACCGAAGTGCACCCCAGAGGCGTGCAGCTCGGTGCCCACTTGCCTCACGCTGGCAGGAAGGGGTAGTCGGTGTAGCCGTGCGG
>JAGNPA010000131.1 GCA_017989885.1 Aquabacterium sp. | reverse complement strand
CGCTCCAGCAGTCGCTGGACCTCGGCAATGTCCTGACAGCCTGCGTGCTCGGCTGGGGCCTGCCGCGCCTGCTGGGCGGCTTTCTGGGCCCAGCGGCGCAGCCCCGCTCGTTCGCGCGTGCGCTGCGCCTGGGCTTCACGGTGCTGTGGGACATCATCGTCTCGAACATCACCGTGGCGCGCCTGGTGCTGAACCCTCGCCGCGTGCCCCATCCTGCCTGGGTCAAGGTGCCCCTGACGCTGACGCAGCCCACCGCACAGGCCTTGTTGGCCTCCATCATCACCATGACGCCCGGCACCGTGTCGGCCATCGTGGACGAAGAGGGGGCCTGCATCTGGGTGCACGCCCTCGATTGCGATGACCCTGCGGCCGTCGCCACCGACATCGACCGCCGTTACCAACAGCCTCTGATGGAGATCCTGGGATGATCGAGACGGCATTGCAGATCTGCGTGGCCGCCGTGGCCGTGTCCATGTTGCTGTGCACCTGGCGTTTGTGGCAAGGTCCCTCCGCGCCCGACCGCATCCTGGCCATCGACACGCTCTACATCAACGTGGTGGCGCTGGTCATCCTGCTGGGGCTCACCTGGCAGACCGCGCTGCTGTTCGAGGCCGCCCTCATCGTGGCCATGCTGGGCTTTGTTTCCACCGTGGCCCTGGCCCGATTCATCACCCGTGGTGATGTGATCGAGTGAGCCCAACACCTTCGGAGACCTGAACCATGAACCTGACACCCGATGTGTGGCTCGAAGCCCTGGCGGCCTTGCTCTTGCTGGTGGGAGCTGCGTTCCTGCTGGTGGGCGCCCTGGGTATGGTGCGCTTTCGCGACTTCTTCATGCGTCTGCATGCGCCGACCAAGGCATCCACGCTGGGCCTGGGCGGCGTGCTGCTGGCCAGCCTGTTGATCCAGGCCTTGCGCGGTCAGTGGAGCATCCACGAGATCCTGATCACTTTCTTCATCTTCCTGACCGCACCCGTCTCGGCCAACCTCATGGCCAAAGCGGCCCTGCACCTGCGTGTCGAGTCGAAGGCCGGGCATCAGCCTGTGGACGAAGCCGACGCCGCAACGCCGCGCCAGGGTTGAGCCTGACGCGGTGGGCGAAGCGTCCGCCCGTCAGTGGTCGCCGGTGTGCGCGGCCTGGTGCAGCAGCTTGTCCGTCATGGCAATGGCCATGGCCGAGAACAGGAAGGCCACGTGGATCACGGTCTGCGCGATCAGCACCTTGTCCGAGTAGTTCTCGGCATTGATGAAGGTCTTGAGCAGGTGGATCGACGAGATCCCGATGATGGCCGTCGCCAGCTTGACCTTCAGCACCGAGGCGTTCACGTGGTCCAGCCACTCCGGCTGGTCAGGATGCCCCTCTAGGTTCAGGCGTGAGACAAAGGTTTCGTAGCCGCCGATGATCACCATGATCAGCAGGTTGGAGATCATCACCACGTCGATCAGACCCAGCACGACCAGCATGATCGTGGTTTCGGTCAGGTGGGTGGGCACGACATCGGCCTTCTGACCTGAGGCCTGGTAGATCAGCTTGAGCGCATCCTGGTTGCCGAACGCGGCCTCGATCAGGTGCACCAGCTCCACCCAGAAGTGGAAGACGTACACCGCTTGCGCCAGGATCAGGCCGACATACAGCGGCAACTGCAGCCAACGGCTGGCAAAATGAAGGAAGGCAAAACGCCCGCTTTGAGGGGTTGACGAGGTGTGCTCATAGGGTGTCGGGAAAATCCGGGGTGTGGAATTTTAAAGTTAGGCGCATTGTCGCGGGTTGGCGGGGGCAAACGCGCATGATGTAACGCTCCTGTCAATCGATCAGTCAGCGCCATAAGCGCTGCCACCCCAGGAGAACCCACCATGACTGGTACCAACCAGACCCCCAGCACCCTCCACCCCGTTTCCGAGGCCTTTGCCCGCACCGCTCACATCGGTAGCCGTGCAGCCTACGATGAACTGTGCGCCGAAGCACAGAAAGACCACACCGGCTACTGGTCGCGTCTGGCACGCGAGTTTCTCACCTGGCACAAACCGTTCACGCGGGCGCTGGACGAGAGCAACGCTCCGTTTTATCGCTGGTTTGACGACGGCCAACTCAATGCCTCGTACAACTGCCTCGACCGCCATGTCGAAGCCGGTCGCGGCGACAAAGTGGCCATCATCTTCGAGTCGGACGATGGCAAGGTGTCCCACGTCACGTACCAGGACCTGTTGTCGCGTGTGAGCCGCCTGGCCAACGTGCTGAAGGCGCAAGGGGTGCAAAAGGGCGACCGTGTGGTGCTGTACCTGCCCATGTCGGTCGAAGGCGTCGTGGCCATGCAGGCCTGCGCCCGCATCGGTGCCACCCACTCGGTGGTGTTTGGTGGCTTCTCGGCCCAGAGCCTGCGCGACCGCATCGAGGACGCCGGCGCCGTCTTGGTGATCACGGCTGACGAGCAGTTGCGCGGCGGCAAGTCCCTGCCGCTCAAGGCCATCGTGGACGAGGCGATCAGCCTGGGCGGCTGCGACAGCCTGCGCCAGGTCATTGTCTGCCGTCGCACCGGCGGCAACATCAACATGGTGGCCGGCCGTGACGTCTGGATGGACGACGTGCTCAAGGGCGAAAGCGATGTCTGCCCGCCCGAATGGGTCGATGCCGAGCATCCGCTGTTCCTGCTTTACACCTCGGGCTCCACCGGCAAGCCCAAGGGTGTGCAGCACAGCACCGGCGGCTACCTGCTGCACGCGGCACTGACGTCCAAGTGGACCTTCGACATGAAGCCCGACGATGTGTTCTGGTGCACGGCCGACATCGGCTGGATCACCGGCCACACCTACGTCGCCTACGGCCCGCTGGCGCTGGGCAGCACCCAGGTGGTGTTCGAGGGCGTGCCCACGTACCCCGACGCAGCGCGCTTCTGGCGCATGATCCAGGCCCACAAGGTCACGATCTTCTACACCGCACCCACCGCCATCCGCGCCCTGATCAAGGCCGCCGAATCCGATGCCGCCGTGCATCCGCGCAACTTCGACCTCAGCAGCCTGCGCCTGCTGGGCACCGTGGGCGAGCCCATCAACCCGGCCGCCTGGGAGTGGTACCACCGCGAGATCGGTGGCGGCCGTTGCCCCATCGTCGACACCTTCTGGCAGACCGAAACCGGTGGCCACATGATCACGCCGCTGCCGGGCGCCCACGAGCTGACGCCGGGCTCCTGCACGCTGCCTTTCCCTGGCATCGACGCTGCCGTGGTGGACGAAACCGGCAAGGAAGTGCCGTGGGGGCAGGGCGGCGTGCTGGTGGTGCGCAAGCCCTGGCCGTCCATGATCCGCACCATCTGGAACGACCCCGATCGCTTCAAGAAGAGCTACTACCCCGATGACTTCGGTGGCAAGTACTACCTGGCGGGCGACGGTGCGATCCGCGATGCGGTCACCGGCTACTTCACCATCACCGGCCGCATCGACGACGTGTTGAACGTGTCGGGGCACCGCATGGGCACGATGGAAATCGAGTCGGCGCTGGTGTCGCACCCGCTGGTGGCCGAAGCCGCCGTGGTGGGTCGTCCGGACGACCTGACCGGCGAGGCCATCTGCGCGTTCGTGGTGCTCAAGCGCCCCCGTCCGGAAGGCGACGAGGCCAAGCAGATCGCCACCGAGCTGCGCAACCATGTGGGCCATGCCATCGGCCCCATTGCCAAGCCCAAGGACATCCGTTTTGGCGACAACCTGCCCAAAACCCGCTCGGGCAAGATCATGCGCCGCCTGCTGCGTGTGGTCGCCAAGGGCGAATCGGTGACCCAGGATACGAGCACGCTCGAGAATCCAGCCATTCTCGATCAATTGACCCAGGCCAATTGATCGATACTGAAAACGGTATTGATCAAATATAAATCCCACCCGCCGGGTTATTCCGGTGGGTGGGATTTTTTATTATGTGTCGCGTGTGGGTTTGGTTGCGTTGGGTATCGGTATAAACACCTACAACATATCGGGTTTGTGCGCACCGTTTCCTAGCATTCCCCCTTATTCGCATGGAGGGAAAATGCCCCTAAATTAGCGGTCGAGCTTGCCAAAAGCAGGCTCTTCCCTGTAAACAAGGAGCACCTCATATGGCAAGCACCAAAATCAAAGATGCGCCGATGACAGCCGAGGAGCGGAAAGTTATTTTCGCTTCCAGTCTGGGCACGGTTTTCGAGTGGTACGACTTCTACCTATATGGCTCGCTGGCAGCCATCATCGCCAAACAATTCTTCGCGGGCCTCGATCCGACTTCCGGTTTCATCTTTGCCTTGCTGGCTTTCGCCGCTGGCTTCATCGTCCGACCTTTTGGTGCTTTGGTGTTCGGTCGCCTGGGTGACATGATCGGGCGCAAGTACACCTTCCTTGTCACGATCTTGCTGATGGGGGTCTCGACCTTCATCGTGGGCATCTTGCCCAATTACAACACCATCGGTGTGGCCGCTCCGGTCATCCTGATCATCCTGCGTCTGCTGCAAGGCTTGGCGCTGGGTGGTGAGTACGGTGGTGCCGCCACGTACGTGGCCGAGCACGCACCGCACGGCCGTCGGGGTGCCTACACCGCCTGGATCCAGACCACGGCCACGATGGGTCTGTTCCTGTCGCTGCTCGTCATCCTGGGTACCCGTACTGCGATTGGCGAAGACGCCTTCCAGGACTGGGGCTGGCGTATCCCGTTCATCGTGTCGATCGCTCTGCTGGCCATCAGCGTGTGGATTCGACTGAGCATGAACGAATCGCCCGCCTTCAAGAAGATGAAGGAAGAAGGCAAGACCTCCAAGGCCCCGCTGTCCGAGTCCTTCGGCCAGTGGTCCAACCTGAAGATCGTGCTGATCGCCCTGTTTGGTCTGGTCGCCGGCCAAGGTGTGGTCTGGTACACGGGTCAGTTCTATGCCCTGTTCTTCCTGACGCAAGCGCTGAAGGTGGACGGTCCCACGGCCAACATCCTGGTCGCTGTCTCCCTGCTGATCGCCACGCCGTTCTTCGTGATCTTCGGGACACTGTCTGACAAGATCGGCCGCAAGCCCATCATCCTGGGTGGTTGCCTGATCGCTGCCGTGACCTACTTCCCGCTGTTCAAGGCCCTGACGGAAGCCGCCAACCCTGACCTGGCTCGCGCTCAAGCCACCGCTCCGGTGACCCTGGTCGCCAACCCGGCCGAGTGCTCCTTCCAGTTCAACCCGACCGGCACCGCCAAGTTCACCAGCTCGTGTGACGTCGCCAAACAGGTGCTCGCCAACAACTCGGTGAACTACGAGAGCATCGATGGTTCGGGCGTCGCCCAGATCAAGGTCGGCGACAAGGTCATCGAGTCCTACACTTCTGTAGGCCTGTCGCCTGAGGAAGCCAAGGCCAAGGATGCGGCGTTCAAGAAGACCGTGATCAGTGCGGTGCGTGATGCGGGCTACCCGGAGAAGGCCGATCCGGCCAAACTCAACAAGCCCCTGGTGGTCGGTATCCTGACCCTGCTGGTGATCTATGTGACCATGGTCTACGGTCCCATCGCCGCCATGCTGGTGGAAATGTTCCCGACCCGCATCCGCTACACCTCGATGAGCTTGCCGTACCACATCGGTAACGGCTGGTTCGGTGGCTTGCTGCCGACCACTGCCTTCGCGATCGTGGCCCAGACCGGCAACATCTACAACGGCCTCTGGTACCCCATCATCATCGCCATGATGACCTTTGTGGTTGGCCTGTTCCTGGTTCGCGAGACCAAGGACATCGACATCTACAAGGACGACTGATGTCTGAAAGGCGCAAGGGCCACAAGCCTTTGCGCCCCTGATCAGCATCCAGTGATTTCATGCCCTCCCTTGCGGAGGGCATTGTTTTTTGTGGGCCGTGTATGCGCTGTCAGGGGGCTGACGGTGCGCTTGGCACCAACTGGGTCGAGCCGCGAGCCAGC
>JAGNPA010000130.1 GCA_017989885.1 Aquabacterium sp. | reverse complement strand
TGCCGCCGGCAAGCTCCTTGGCCTTCATCTTGTTGCGTACCATCAGCATGTCGCGCACAGGGATGCCTTCGGTGATGGCGATGACCAGGTCCAGGTCGGCCTCGACGGCTTCCCAGATGGCGTCAGCAGCACCGGCGGGTGGCACATAGATCACCGACACGGTGGCGCCGGTTTGCTGGGCGGCTTCCTTGACGGAGGCGTAGATGGGGATGTCGGAGAACTTCTCGCCGGCCTTCTTGGGGTTCACACCCGCAACGAAGGCGTTCTTGCCGTTGGCGTAAGCCTGACAGCCCAGGGTGTGGAATTGACCGGTCTTGCCCGTGATGCCTTGGGTGATGACCTTGGTGTCTTTATTGATGTAAATGCTCATGACGAAGTCCTTGGGTTCTGGGCTCAGGCGACGGCGGCGACGATCTTGGTCGCGGCTTCGGCCATCGAATCGGCGGCAATGATGGGCAGACCGGAGTCAGCCAGCATCTTCTTGCCCAGGTCTTCGTTGGTGCCCTTCATGCGGACCACCAGCGGCACGTTCAGGTTCACGGCCTTGCAGGCGGTGATCACGCCGTCGGCGATGGTGTCGCACTTCATGATGCCGCCGAAGATGTTGACCAGGATGCCCTTGACATCGGGGTTCTTCAGCATGATCTTGAACGCTTCGGTGACCTTCTCGGCCGTGGCGCCACCGCCCACGTCCAGGAAGTTGGCAGGCTCGCCACCGAACAGCTTGATGGTGTCCATGGTGGACATGGCCAGGCCGGCGCCGTTGACCAGGCAGCCGATGTTGCCGTCGAGCTGGATGTAGGCCAGGTCGAACTTGGAGGCTTCGATTTCAGCGGGATCTTCTTCGTCCAGGTCGCGGTAGGCGACGATTTCCGGGTGACGGAACAGGGCGTTGGCGTCGAAGTTGAACTTGGCGTCGAGGGCGATGACGTTGCCCTTGCCGTCGCGGTTCAGCGGGTTGATTTCAACCAGCGACGCGTCGGTTTCCATGTAGCACTGGTACAGCTTCTTGAAGATGTCCTTGGCCTGGGCCTGCGAGTCAGCCGGCATGCCGATGCCGTCGGCGATCTCTTGGGCTTGCGCGTCGGTCAGACCCGCCAGCGGGTCGATGAAGACCGTGATGATCTTCTCGGGCGTGCTGTGCGCCACTTCTTCGATGTCCATGCCGCCTTCGCTGGAAGCGATGAAGGCGATTTTCTGGGTGCCACGGTCGGTGACCACGGACACGTAATATTCTTTTTGAATGTCAGCGCCGTCTTCGATGTACAGGCGGTTGACCTTCTGGCCTTGAGGGCCGGTTTGGTGGGTCTTGAGCTGCATGCCCAGGATCTCGCTGGCCAGGCGACGCACGTCGTCGATGGACTTGGCGACCTTGACGCCACCGCCCTTGCCGCGGCCACCCGCGTGGATCTGTGCCTTGACCACCCAGACCGGGCCGCCCAGCTTTTCAGCTGCAGCGACAGCTTCGTCTACGGAAAAAGCCGGGATACCTCTTGGGACCGGCACGCCAAATCGGCTCAGGATCTCTTTGCCTTGGTATTCATGAATCTTCATGGGGATCTCGCAGTCAGGTGTTGCGTTCTTGTCGAACATGGCAAACCCGCCTCATCCGATCGGGCGGAGGCGGGTACACGCGGCCATTTGTCAGGCCTCGCGCGGTGCAACGCTCAGCATACATCGACGCCCCCACAAACAGAGGGGGTCGCCCATCAGGGTTTCTACCGATTCGCGCGCGATTTCACGCGTCTGTCACCAAACCATCGCCTCGCACCACCCGGCGCACCACATCGGAAGCAAAGCCCCGACCGAGCAAGAAACGCATCTGACGGGCTTTGTCTTCGGGGGTCTCCGGCGGAGTGCCGAACCGGCGCACCCACAGGGCGTGGGCGCGTTCAAACTCGGTGTCGCGCAAGGTCTGGGTGGCCTCACTGGCGACCTCGGCGGGCAACTGGTGCTGCGCCAGTTCGGCCTTCAGGCGGGCGGCGCCGTAGCGCGCGGCCTTGCGGTGCAGCATGGATTCGGCAAAGCGCTGGGCCGACAGCCAGCCCTTTTGCTCCAGCTCGTCAAGCACCTGGCTGACTTGCTCTGGCGACTCGGCATGCGGCGCCAGTTTGCGGGTCAGCTCGACGCGGGAGTGCTCCCGCGCGGCCAGGTATTTCAGCGCCCGGCCTTTGAGTGACAAGGTCGGGCGGCGTGAGGCCCTTGGGCCTGCGTCCGGAGGGTCAGACCTCGTCATCGGCCACCGTGGCGGCCTTGCCTGCCTTGCCGCCGTTCACGGCGGCCGGCAACAGCGCCACGCCCAACGAGTCACGGATCTTGTTTTCGATTTCGCGTGCCAGTTCGGCGTTCTCACGCAGGAACTCGCGGGCGTTGTCCTTGCCCTGGCCGATCTTCTCGCCACCATAGGCGTACCAGGAACCCGACTTCTCGACGACCTTGGCGGTCACGCCCAGGTCGATGACCTCGCCTTCGCGGCTGATGCCTTCGCCGTAGAGGATGTCGAACTCGGCCGTTTTGAACGGGGGCGAGACCTTGTTCTTGACGACCTTGACCTTGGTTTCGTTGCCGATGATCTCGTCGCCCTTCTTGATGGAGCCGATGCGACGGATGTCCAGGCGCACGGAGGCGTAGAACTTCAGCGCATTGCCGCCGGTGGTGGTTTCGGGGCTGCCGAACATCACACCGATCTTCATGCGGATCTGGTTGATGAAGATGACCATGCAGTTGGTCTTCTTGATGTGGGCGGTGAGCTTGCGCAGGGCCTGGCTCATCAGGCGGGCCTGCAGCCCGGGCAATGAGTCACCCATTTCACCTTCGAGTTCAGCCTTGGGGGTGAGCGCCGCCACCGAGTCGACCACGATCAGGTCGACCGAACCCGAACGCACCAGGGCGTCGACGATTTCCAGGGCTTGTTCGCCAGTGTCAGGCTGCGAGATCAGCAGGTCTTGCAGGTTGACGCCGAGCTTTTGCGCATACTGCGCATCAAGTGCGTGCTCGGCATCGATGAAGGCGCATACGCCGCCCTGCTTCTGCATTTCGGAGATGACCTGCAGCGTCAGCGTGGTTTTGCCGGACGACTCCGGGCCGTAGATTTCCACCACGCGGCCACGCGGCAGGCCGCCGACGCCCAGGGCGATGTCCAAGCCCAGCGAGCCGGTCGAGACGACCTGGATGTCTTCAATCACCTCGCCCTCGCCCAGGCGCATGATGGAGCCCTTGCCGAATTGCTTCTCGATCTGGGCAAGGGCCACCTGCAAGGCTTTGGCTTTTTCAGTACTGAGGGCAGATTTGGCGTTGGCGTCCATGCAAGGTCTCCGGGTGTTCAATGATTGGCTGGGGTCCATTATGGCAAAAGCTGGACGTTTATACAGTACCCCTGTAAATAATTTTCGCCCCTCTGAAGGGGGTTGCCAAGCCCTCATGCTGCGTTGCAGCATTTCCCGCTAGACTGTGTCCATGACCCCAAAACGCAAGCCCAAGGACCAGACCAGCACCCAGCACCTGGAAGAGGACCAGCAAGCCCATCGCCGCCCCCGCCGCGCCCGCGTCGGCAAAGCGACGGCGCCTGAGGGTCGCCCTCGTGTCAATCTCGCCCTGCAGGGTGGCGGCTCGCACGGCGCCTTCACCTGGGGCGTGCTCGATCGCTTGCTGGAGGCCGATGGCCTGGATTTCGGCGGCATCTCGGGCACCAGTGCCGGCGCCCTCAACGGCGCGGTGCTGCTGGCCGGTTATGTGCAAGGCCACCAGGCCGGTGGTGAAGCAGCCGCGCGGCCGGCAGCACAGAAAGCGCTGCGCGAGTTCTGGCGCGATGTGAGCCGCCATGGTCCCTTGTTTTCGCCCCTGAGCATCCAGTCCAACGGCCTGCTCAAGACCGAGTTCAACTTCGACCAGTTCCCGGCCTACCAGTGGTTGAACGTGTTCATGCGCTCGTTCAGCCCCTATGAGTTCAACCCGCTCAACCTGAACCCGCTCGAAGATGTGCTCAAGCGCCATGTGGACCCCGCCGCGCTGCACGAAGGTTGCGCGCAGTGCGGCATCCCGCTGTTCGTGACGGCCACCTCGGTGCACACCGGTCAGGCAAGGGTGTTCACGGCCGAGAGCCTGTCGATCGACGCCTTGATGGCTTCGGCCTGCCTGCCCTTTGTGTTCCAGGCGGTCGAGATCGATGGCGAGCCCTACTGGGACGGCGGCTACACCGGTAACCCGGCCCTGTACCCGCTGATCTACCAGACCAGCGGACTCGACATCCTGCTGGTGCGCCTGACGCCCCTGCAGCGCACGGACAACCCGACGCGCAGCATCGACATCATCGACCGACTCAGCGAGATCACGTTCAACGCCAGCCTGATCAGCGAAATGCGGGCCATTGCCTTCGTCAAGCGACTGATTGATGAGCAAAAGCTGGACCGGGGTCGCTACAAGCCACTGCACATGCACATGGTGGCCGATGACGCGGGCATGAGCGCCTTTAACGCCTCCAGCAAGTTCAACACCGACTGGGCCTTCCTGCAGGAGTTGCATCGCCTTGGTCACCAGGCCGCCGATGGTTGGCTGAAAGCGCATCGCGACCGGGTTGGGCACGACAGCTCCTTTGACATTCATGCAGCCTTTTTGCAGCAACTCGGCCCGGCGTCCAGCCATTCTTGATGTACCGCAAAACTGGCAATCTGAATCGGCCACAATATGGCATCAACGGAGTCACGGACTCCATTTCATTCGCCACCGCATCACAGGAGACCGCATGGGACAGGATCTGGACAACCATCCGCTGGGACGTGATTTCCCTGAATTCAAAGACAAGATCCATGAACTGAAGGCCAGCAGTGGTCACTTCGCGCGTCTGCACCGCGACTATGAAGAGGTGGACAAGGCCGTGATTCGCCTGGAGACCGGCGTGGAACATGGCTCGGATGCCGAACTGGAAACCAAGAAGAAGCTGCGCGTCGTCCTCAAGGACGAGCTGTACGCTTTGCTGAAGGCCTGATCCGAATCGGTTCACGCAACAAGTTAAGGCAATCGCTGCGGGCGGCTTGACCAGGCCGCCTCGTCAGCGCCTCTGGGCACCGCGTCACAAGCGCGGTGCCCTTTCCTTTTGTGGGTCAGACTGCACGGGCCAGACATTCTTGGGGCCCGCCCTCTAAAATGGAGGGTTATGACCGAGTCTGCCCGCCCCCCTTCCGCCTCGCCGTCCGGCGACACCGCCCTGCCCCACGCCGCCGCTGTGCCGCCCATGCGCCTGTCCGGCCTGGAGCCAGTGAACATCGGCGCGGGCACGCTGTTCGTCAACGTGGGCGAGCGCACCAACGTGACGGGCTCGAAGGCCTTTGCGCGCATGATCCTGGAAGGCCGCTTTGAGGACGCTCTCTCGGTGGCGCGCCAGCAGGTGGAGAACGGCGCCCAGGTCATCGACATCAACATGGACGAGGCCATGCTGGACAGCAAGGCCGCCATGGTGCGCTTCCTGAACCTGATCGCGGGCGAGCCGGAAATCGCGCGCGTGCCCATCATGATCGACTCGTCCAAATGGGAGGTGATCGAAGCGGGCTTGAAATGCATCCAGGGCAAGGGCATCGTCAACTCGATCTCGCTGAAAGAAGGCGTCGAGAACTTCCTGCACCAGGCCAAGCTGATCAAGCGCTATGGCGCGGCCGCCGTGGTGATGGCGTTTGACGAACAAGGTCAGGCTGACACGTATCAGCGCAAGACCGAGATCTGCGAGCGCGCCTACCGCATCCTCGTGGACGAGGTGGGCTTCCCGCCCGAAGACATCATCTTCGACCCGAACATCTTCGCCATTGCCACCGGCATCGAAGAGCACGACAACTACGCCGTGGACTTCATCAACGCCACGCGCTGGATCAAGCAGAACCTGCCGGGCGCCAAGGTGTCGGGCGGCGTCTCGAACGTGTCGTTCAGCT
>JAGNPA010000129.1 GCA_017989885.1 Aquabacterium sp. | reverse complement strand
AGGCGCAGGCGCTCGGCTTCGTCTTGCGAGGCGCAGCCGCGCAGGGCCAGCAGGGCCAGGGCGCCCTCTTGCGCACTCATCACCTGGCCTTGGCTGCGCACCAGGGTGTCTAGCTGGAGCCGCAGTTCGGTAAAGGCAGGGTTTTTGAGCCAACGCTCGCGGGCTTTGACCAGGGTGACGGTGAGGGTGGCACGTTCGACTTCGCCCGCCTGGGCGGCGTCGCCCAGGCTGGGCCAGGCACCGGCTTTGACGGCGTCGTCCAGGCCCAAGTAGTAGGCCAGGGCTGCCTCTTCAGGGCGGTCATCGCCTGCGGGGCGGCGGGGCAGCAGCTGGCTGGCCAGCGCGTCGATGCTGACGGCGCGGTCGGCCTCGTCGTCAGCATCGTGCGCGATGCTGCGGCCTTGGGTGAGGTCGGGCCGCAGGCGGGCCAGTTCTTTGGCTGTGAGGCGGATCTCCTTGCGGATTTTGTCGCCCACGCCCTTGAGGTAGCGGAACTTGATGCGGTCTACCGCCAGCAATTGGCGGGCGTTGTGCACGCCCATGCGCTCCAGCACGTCTTGGGCTTCGAGGGTGTAGCCCAGCTCGGCCATGGTGGTCTGCGGGCTGGCCGTGGGGGCAATGGCAGCAAGGCCACTGGCGGGCGTGGTGTCGCTGGGGTGAGCTGTCTGGCGTGCCGTAAAAATGGCGCGCCAGGCGCGGAGCATGTCTTCGGCGTTGTCGAACCGCTCGCGGTAGTCGCGCTTGAGGGACTTTTCAAAAAAGCGGGTGAAGCCTTCGCGCGTGACGGGGTCGAATACGTCTTTCTCGATGGTGGCTTCGACGTCAAGCATGGCGGGCGAGGTCTGGCCATCGCCCCACACCGGGGGCTGGCCTACGGCCATTTCGTAGAGCGTGACGGCCAGGGCAAAGCGCTCGGCATACAAGTCCCAACGCGGCGGTTTGCGCAGGGACAGGAAGGGGTCAAGGTAAGGGTGGGTGCCGGCCGTGATGTTGTCAGCCGGGGTGCGGCACAGCGAGAAGTCGAACAGAACCAGTTGCAGCTTTTTGTTGCGGTTTTCTGCAATGCCGATGTTTTCAGGCTTGATGTCGCGGTGGGCAACGCCTTCGGCTTCAAGGTGGTTAACGGCTTCGATCAGCTCTTCGCCAAAGCGTTGCAGCATGTCGAGCGACAGACGGCCTTCTTGCTTGAGCTTTTGCGCAAGGTTTTTGTCACCCGCACTTTTGAGCAGTAGCGCGGTGCGGCCAGCGACGGTGAGGGTCTCGCGGTGGGCAACGATGTTGTGGTGGTGCAGGCGGGCCAGTACCTCGCCCTCGGCCAGGAGGCGCTCGTTGTGACCGATATCGATAGCGACTTTGAGCACGCTTTCTTCATCGCTGCCGTCGCGGCGTACCAGCAGGGCGTCGCAAGAAGATCCACGCCCCGCGCGTTTGATAACGGTGAACCCGCCTTCGAGTCGGTCGCCGGTGCTGGCGATGCTGGGGTCTACCGTGGCTTCGGGGTCGGGCGTGGTGAGTTCGTCCTCCACCAGATCGAGGTCGTCGAGGAATCCTTGGATGGTGTCGTAGCGCGCCAGCAGGTCGGGCGCAGTGGCGAACTGGATCAGCTCTTGCGTGCGGGCGCCGCAGCCATCGAGGGTGTCTGACAGGCGAAGGCCCTGCCCTGCGCGCAGTTTTTCGGACAACTCCAGCGTGGACTCTGCCGGAGGCTGACTCGTAAAGATGTAGAAGGCAATGCAGCCGAGCGAGAACACGTCCAGGCTGGCACCTTGGGAGGGGTCGGCCCGGGTGGTTTCGGGCGCCAGGTAGAGCAGGCCCGGGTCTTCGACATAGTCTTCTACGTGGCGCGTGCCGGTGGTGCGGTGCACGGTGTTGGGTGAGGCGGAGCTACCCACGTTGCGCGATGCTGTTTGCCAGTTCATCAGTCGCAGATGCAGCGCGCCAGTGTCCACGCCATGCACCAGGATGCTCTGCGGCCCCAGGGCGCGGTGGTAGAGCCGCTTGGAATGCGCGTACTTCAACGTCTCGGCAATGTCGCGGACCATCTGCAAGCGCTGGGTAACGGTAAGCGTCTTGCCTTTTTCGTGCAGCAAGTGGTCCAGGCGCACGGCCTTCGGGTCGTGGTCGAAGATCAGCGCCGGGCCGAGTTCAGTTTCTTTCAGGTCGTTGACGCGCAGGATGCCCGGGTGGTCAATGCCTTCGAGCACTTCGAACTCGCGACGCGCCTGGCGCAGGCGGGCCGCGCGGACCTCTGGCGTGGACGCCGAAGCCACGGTGTAGATGCGCACGCGGCGTTGAATGGTGTCGACGCTGACATGGCCAGCATCCCAATCCTGAAAGCCCTCCCCTTCAGCCGCGAGCCTTGTCAGCTTGTAATCGCCGACCTGGCGGTGCTTGTTGGAGGGTCGTATACCCGCCTCAATCACCGCCCTGCCAATGGCGCGCGCTTGCGTAGCGTCCACCGGTGCGATGCCCTGGACGGTGATGCCATTACTGAGGGCGCCCACAATTCCCGGGTCGTCCAACGAACCCGGTCGCCCATGTTGATAGGTGGCGGACTTGGCCAGCCCCTCCAACTTGCATGCCAGGCTGGAGGATGAGAGAAAGATGGCTGGCTCCACAAAGGGCAACCTCACCTTCGCCTTCATGATGGCCGACTGGCGCCGCAGCAGGCTGGCCAGGCGCTTGGCCTTGCGGTTCGCAAGAATCAGCGGGTTGTCGTAGGTGGAGCTGCGGCCATCCGTGGTCCAGGTCCAGCTGTGCGCGTCGCCGCGCAGCACGCCGGGGCGGCTTTTAATCTCGACCAGGAAGAGGCCCGCCGGTGACAACACCAGGGCGTCCACCTCGTTGACCTTGCCTTCGTCGTCAATGAACTCGAAGTTGGTCCAAACATGCCAGGGGTCACGGTCGGGCAGATGGGTTCGGAGCCATTCGAGTGCTTCGCGTTCCCATGCAAAGTTGGACTCGGAAATGACATGCCAACGGTTTGCATTGAGCGTCACGCAGGGCTCCTGTCGGCGTCGGGCACATGCTCGAACAGTTCGCCGACGGGGCAGCGGAAAAGATTGCAGAGAGCGTCGATGGCAGCCACATCCAATCGCGTCACCGTCTCCTTATAAAGGGACGTGACAGTGCTTCGATTCAGGCCGGTGAGGCGCGAAACGTCGGAGATGCGAAGCTTGTCGCGACCCATGAGGGTCGACAGATGACAGCGGACCATGGAGCACCTACAGTAACGGGGTGATGCGCAGGATAGCAAAATTGTTATCTGCGCACAACCCCAACACTATGGCGCGTGGTTAAGCTCACATTTTTGTGTTTATGGTTCGGGGTTGGGCTGACCGAAAGACGGTGCCGATCTGAAGGGTTAAGCCGGACAGCGCCTCACCAAGGACCCACTCAGCCGACGGGTCTGGGTTAGAACCAACTCTGTCATTCCCGGCCAGATGCAGGCCCGCCCGGTGGCCGCACCTGCCAAAACCCCCGCCGGTTCACCTGTTTCATCAGCTTAGAAATCGCCTCCAGCGCCTCGGCCTCTCGAAGCAATGTCCCCGAATGCGGCGTCACCAACAGCGGTGTGCCTGCCACCTCCTGTGCCCGCGTGAGCACCTGCTCCACCAAGCTGGTCCGGGGAACCAGCACATAGCAGACTTCACAGTTCAGCCCCTGGACCAACCGAGCCAGGGTTTTCAGCGTGATGGTGCCATCGGCCTCGGCCTGCTCCAGCTTGCGCACGCCCTGACCCGTCATGCCCAGGCGGCCGCCCAGGGCCGTGGAACTCATACCCATCGCCAAACGGACGGTCTTCGTCCAGCCGCACCTGGGCATGTTGTGACGCTGCAGTTGGGCGAACTCGCAGAACTGGCGATCCAGCTCGGCCAAGCGGGTGAGGTTAAGGCGGTTTTTCAAGGCAGCGTTGGGTTGGACAGGGTTGAGCAACTGCTTGGTTGCCCAGATCACGGGCTCAGGCAACCTGGAGCTTTCCATTTGCGGGTGGGCTAATAGGAAGCACGCATTCACCTGGCAAGTTCAGATATCTTCGCACGCCCGGTCCCCAATAGGACCAAATAGTCTCATATTAATTTGGATGGGTAATCATGCTACGCGTAGAGAAAACGAGCCTTGGGCATTTTGGTGAGCCCGAGTTGGCAGCCTTGATCGATTCACGGGGATGGCAATCGGTCTTGCCCCATGCCATGGGGGATCAACAGCTCCTGCTGGTGGCCGATCAGCTTCGAGATCTTTTGTCTGGGCAGTACTGGGACGCGGCCCGAGGGCCGGGCAGTGCCGCCCTGCCCATCACACTGCTGCTGCTTTCCAAGGCAGGGGGAAAACGCCAGGGCAAAGGCTTGGATGTGAAGGTCGACACCTTGCACGAGGTTATGACTTTGCTCAGCGTCACCGTGGATCGCGAGATCGTGAATCGGATGCTTGAGCGCCGGGATGACGACGCAGGCCCCGGCCTAATGCAAGGCATCGAAGAACTCGTTCGGTACAGCCAGGTCAAAGTGCCCTCCAAGGCGCCCTGTCTGGCTTAATCGGAAATCAGTTCCTCGAAGTCGGCTTTCACCGCGTTGAGGAGATCCTGGACCGATGCGGCATCCCCATCCGGGCAGTACGCCGCAACAATGAGTGTGAGGGGATGGATCTGCAGGCCGGCCGCTAGATTCTCGATTATGTGGATGCTTGGCATCTGATGGCCCTGCTCAATGCGGCTCATGTGCCGCCGGCTTGTCGCCAGGAGCATGTCCTCCTGGGTCAGGCTTCGGGCCGCGCGCAACTGCTGCAGCGCGCGACCAAAGTCGGCTTGGGGAGAGGTATTCTTTCGAGGCATTGCCTCGATTTCCGCCCAATGAGACCAAGAAGACCACGACCAAATAGTCTCATTAAACTATCAGATCAATGAAAGTCTGTCTCTGAAGGGATCGGCACAGCTTCTGATCGAAGTCCTCTGCCTGGATCTGCAGCTCGCTGGTCAACCGGGTGCGGTTTGCCGCCGCCTGCGCGAGTGCTGCCTTTACAGCCACATGTAGCGAGCACAACGCCAGGTGGTCCCCTTTGATGCGTCCGATGCGTTCCTTCATCCGGTCGGCGTCAGGTTTGCGCTTCAACATCTCGGCCATGTGGCTGCGACTCTCCAGCCAGGTGGTCACATCCTCCCTGCACTGCTTGAGTTCGCGCACGTTCTGGCGCTTTGTTTCGGTCGCTTGGTCCTCGGCCACGCGCTCCAGGACGATGTTCTGCAGGTCACGAAAGCTGATCTTCTCGTTGGCCATGGCCGCTGCGATCTGGTTGAGGTTGCGCAATGGGCGGGGTCCCAAAGAATGATCACGTGCCAGCAATGTCATCTGCTTGGCGTTCTTGCTGCTCATGCGCTCGTTCAGGATGACGCTGCGGTAATCGTTGAGTTGCAAGACGGGCGAGACATTGATGTTGCGCAACCGGAGCCGGTCGGCGAACTCCGTGCGCGCCACGAACAGGTTTTTCTCGTCGTAGAAGAAGGTTTCATCAAACCCGGCTGAGACGATCCGAAAGTCTGGGTATCCTCACCTTCCCGCGAGTACATCACTACAGTGCGCAGGTTGGCGTCACTCTCGCGCTCGTACTCGTAGGCAACAGCGCTGCTGGGGTCGGGCAGTGTGTGCCGGATCATGGACGCCTTCCCGGAGCCCTTGAGGACCTGGGAGTGGGTGGCGCCGTAGAAGAGTGGGATCAAACGCAGAAAGGTCGTCTTGCCCACCCCGTTGTCGCCAACCGCAAGAACACCGCCGCGTGGGTCCAGCTCTGAGATCCGGCCTGAAGGGTTGCCGTCGCCGGGGTTCCTAATGTTGATGGCGATGATGCGGCGAAGCTGATGGGGCATGTGGGTCGATCCCTCAAATTAGGTTTTCCTATATGAATTCATTGTGCCTTCACTCGAATATCGCATTTTGAAACCTCTGCACCGCA
>JAGNPA010000128.1 GCA_017989885.1 Aquabacterium sp. | reverse complement strand
CCCGGCCACCGGGCGTGTGCACACCAACTATGCGCAGGCCGTGGCCGTGACCGGCCGACTGTCCAGCAACGAGCCGAACCTGCAGAACATCCCCGTGCGCACCGCCGAGGGCCGCCGCATCCGCGAGGCCTTCATCGCGCCGCCGGGCCATGTCATCGTCAGCGCCGACTACTCGCAGATCGAGCTGCGCATCATGGCGCACATCTCGCAAGACGAGAACCTGCTGCGCGCCTTTGACCAAGGGCTGGACGTGCACCGCGCCACGGCCAGCGAGATCTTCGGCGTCAGCCCCGATGAGGTCAGCAGCGAGCAGCGCCGCTATGCCAAGGTGATCAACTTTGGCCTGATCTACGGCATGAGCGCGTTTGGCCTGGCGTCCAACCTGGGCATCGAGCGCAGCGCGGCCGCCGCCTACATCGACCGCTACTTCATGCGCTACCCCGGCGTGAAGCGCTACATGGACGAGACCCGCGCCCAGGCCAAGGCCCAGGGCTATGTCGAGACCGTGTTCGGCCGTCGCCTGTGGCTACCCGAGATCAACAGCCCCAACGGTCCCAGCCGCGCCGGGGCCGAGCGCGCGGCCATCAATGCGCCGATGCAGGGCACGGCGGCTGACCTGATCAAGCTGTCGATGGTGGCGGTGCAGGACGCGCTGGACGCGCAAGGCAAGGCCACCTTGATGATCATGCAGGTGCACGACGAACTGGTCTTCCAGGTGCCCGAGGCCGAGCGCGACTGGGTCAAAACCGAGGTGCCGCGCATCATGGCCTCGGTCGCAGACTTGCGCGTGCCGCTGCTGGCCGAGGTGGGGGAAGGCCTCAACTGGGAAGCGGCGCACTGACACGAAACTGTCATCAAATTGATGACTGACTCGTTCTAAACTGAAAGCGGTCGCGCCATATCCATGCGCTGGAGTTGACGCGACGCGCAGGTGAGCCAGTGCTTTCAGAGAGGATGTCGTCAGGTGTCAGAGAACACACGTTTGAAGTTGTTGAGTCGTGAACAGGCCATCCTGGCGTTCAACCGTCGGGTGCTGGCACAGGCCCAGCGCAGCGATGTGCCGCTGCTCGAGCGCCTGCGCTACATCTGCATCGTGTCGTCCAACCTCGACGAGTTCTTTGAGGTGCGCTATGCCGACGTGCTGGAGGCCTCGCGCGCCGGAGCCGGTGACATCGACCGCCAGTACATCGCCGAGGTGGTCAAGCAGTCGCACCAGCTGGTCGAAGACCAGTACCAGATCTTCAACGAAGAAGTCTCCCCGGCTTTGCGTCAGGCGGGCATCCTTATCCTCAACCACGCCGACCGCACCGCCGAGCAGCGCGAGTGGGTGGCGGGTTTCTTTCGCAAGCAGGTGCAGCCGCTGCTGGTGCCGATCGGGCTGGACCCCTCGCACCCCTTCCCGCAGGTCGCCAACAAGACGCTGAACTTCATCGTGCGCCTGGGCGGGCGCGATGCCTTTGGCCGCGACAACGACATCGCCATCGTGCGCATCCCGCGCGTGCTGCCGCGGGTCATCAAGCTGCCGACCCATCTGGTGGAGTCGGGCACACAGGGATTCGTGCTGCTGTCCAGCGTGATTCGGGCGCACCTCGACGAGCTGTTCCCTGGGCGCGAGATTCAGTCGTTCTCGCAGTTCCGTCTGACGCGGGACTCCGATCTGGACGTCGATGAAGACGACGTGACCGACCTGCGGCTGGCCCTGCGCTCCAAGATGAGCACGCGCCAGTTCGGGCAGGCCATCCGTCTGGAGGTGGTGCGCAGTTGCCATCAGGATCTGTCGGACTTTCTGCTCGAACAGTTTGGGTTGAACCAGCAGGCGCTCTTTCAGGTCAATGGCCCGGTGAACCTGGTGCGCCTGACGCAGTTGATCGACCAGGCCGATGGCGAAGACCTGCATTTCCGTCCCTACCAGCCGGGCTGGCCCGACAGCCTGCCGCGTGGGGGCAGCATGTTCGAGCACCTGCGCCACCACGACTGCCTGCTGCACCATCCTTTCGAGTCGTTTGATGCGGTGGTGAGCTTTCTGCGCGAGGCGGTCTACGACCCCGATGTGCTGGCCATCAAGCAGACCATCTACCGCACGGGCAGCCAGTCTGTGCTGATGGAGTTGCTGCTGGAGGCGGTGCGCCGCGGCAAGGAAGTGCTGGCCGTGGTGGAGTTGAAGGCCCGTTTTGACGAAGAGGCCAACATCAACTGGGCCGAGCGTCTGGAAGCGCTGGGCGCGCAGGTGGTGTACGGCATCGTGGGGCTCAAGACCCACGGCAAGATGATGCTGGTGACACGCCGCGAAGGCGGCCGCCTGCGTCGTTACGCCCACCTGTCCACCGGCAACTACAACCCCAAGACCGCGCGGCTCTACACCGATGTGGGCTACCTGACCAGCCAGCCCGACATGACGGCGGATGTGGACCGCGTGTTCCAGCAGCTGTCGAGCCTGACCCAGATGCGCTCCACGCGTCAGCTCTTGCTGGCGCCGTCGAGCATGCACAGCCAGATGGTGCGCTGCATCCAGCGGGTGGCCGATTCGGCCCGAGCGGGTGGCCCGGCGCGCATCGTGGTCAAGGTCAACTCGCTGACCGACGAGCCCTTGACACGTGCCCTGATCGAAGCGGGGCAGGCCGGTGCCCAGATCGACCTGATCGTGCGCGGTGCCTGCATCCTGCCGCCGGGTGTGCCCGGGCAGACGGACAACATCCGGGTGCGCTCGGTGGTGGGGCGCATGCTGGAGCACACCCGCGTGCTGTACTTCCGCTGGGGCGAGGCCGAGCACGACGAGGTGCTTTACCTGTCGAGCGCCGACTGGATGAACCGCAACATGACGCGGCGCATCGAGGTGGCCTGGCCGGTGCGTGACCCGGCCCTGCGCCAGCGCGTGATCGACGAGTGCCTGGTGCCGTATCTGCTCGATGGCAAGGATGCCTGGATCCAGTTCAGCGACGGGCACTACGAGCGCGTGCCGCAAACCGGGCACAGTGCCCAGCAGGCCCTGATGGCCTTGCACGGCTCTGTCATCTGAACGACGCAGGCGGGCCGCATGATGACGACCCAGGATGACACGACGATGCAAAGGGAGGGGTCATGGATCTGATCTTGTGGCGACACGCGCAGGCCGAAGACCTGCCTTTGGACGATGAGGTCTTGCTGGCGCAGCGTGCGGCGGGCGAGCCCATCGAAGTGCACATCGACTTCCATGCCGATCTGGCCCGTCGCTTGACGAGCAAGGGCGAGCGCCAGGCTGAGCGCATGGCGGCGTGGCTCAACCAGCGTCTGTCGGAGTCGACGCGCGTGCTGGTCAGCCCGGCGCAGCGCACCCAGCAGACCGCCCAGGCCTTGCAGCGTCCGTTCAAAACCGTGGCCACCATCGACCCGCAGGCGTCGGTCGACGACTTGCTGGCGGCCGCGCGCTGGCCCCGTGCCAAGGAGCCGGTGCTGATCGTGGGGCATCAGCCGACCCTGGGCATGCTGGCCGCCCGTTTGCTGACCGGGCAGGATCTGGCCTGGTCGGTCAAAAAAGGGGGGGTGTGGTGGCTGCGTTCGCGCGAGCGCGATGGGCAGACACAGGTGACCTTGCATGCCGTCCAGGCCCCCGACTTCCTGTGATGGCCGGTGTGAGGCGCGATAATGTGCGCTTATGAGTGTTTCTCCCGTTTCGCCTGCGTCCCCTGAAGTGCCCGTTGAACCGCGCCGGTATCACCACCGGCACCCGGTCCGGGTGTATTGGGAAGACACCGATGCCGGCGGCATCGTCTTCTATGGCAACTACCTCAAGTTCATGGAACGGGCCCGTACCGAGTGGCTCTCCGCCCTGGGCTTTGGGCAAGAGAGCATGCGGCGCGCTGGCGAGGGCATGTTCATCGTGGCCGAAACGACGCTGCGCTACCTCAAGCCCGCGCGGCTGGACGACCAACTGACGGTGACCGTGGTGGTGACCGAGATCGGTCGCGCCAGTGTCACCTTCGCGCAGGAGGTCTGGCGCGCAGACACCTTGCTGACACAGGGCATGGTGCGCATCGGCTGGGTACAGCCCGTGACGCCGCGTGACGCGTCGGTGGCGCAGGCCGGCGACGAGGCCTCGGGCGAAGACAGCTTCCGCCCCGCCCGCATTCCCGCACGCATCCTGGCCATTTTGCCCACCCCGATTTCTGCTTCCAAAGGTTGATCCATGAACCAAGACATGTCCATCTTGACCCTCGTGCTGGAAGCCAGCGCGGTGGTGCAGGTCGTGATGTTGTTGCTCTTGCTGGTGTCCGTGGCGAGCTGGAGCGTGATTTTCAGCAAGGTCAGCAGCCTCAAGCGGGTGCGCCAGGACAACGACGAGTTCGACCGTGAGTTCTGGGCCGGCCGCACGCTGCAGGAGCTGTATCAGGACGCCACCAGCGGCAAGGGCGGCCCCAGCGCGCCGCAGGAGCGCATCTTTGCCGCCGGCATGCGCGAGTTCATGAAGCTGCGCGAACGCCGCGTGGCCGAGGTGGGCACCTTGCTCGACGGGGCACGCCGCGCGATGCGCGCCAGCTACCAGCGTGAGATGGACGCCATCGAGTCCCGTCTGGACTTCCTGGGCTCGGTGGGCTCGGTGTCGCCCTACATCGGCCTGTTTGGCACCGTCTGGGGGATCATGCACGCCTTCACGGGCCTGGCCAATGTGCAGCAGGTGTCGCTGGCCACGGTGGCGCCCGGCATTGCCGAGGCCCTGGTGGCCACGGCGATTGGCCTGTTCGCCGCCATCCCGGCCGTGCTGGCCTACAACCGGTTTGCGCGCGACATCGACCGGGTGGCGATCCAGATGGAGTCCTTCATCGAGGAGTTCTCCAACATCCTGGCCCGCAATGTCTCGCCCGCGACGCCGGGTGCGACCGATGCCCCGCGTGCGACGATGGGACGCTGACCGTGGCCGAACTCAATGCCCGTGGCGGTCGCCGCCGTCGCACCCGCAACGAGATGAACATGGTGCCGTTCATCGACGTGATGCTGGTGTTGCTGATCATCTTCATGGTCAGTGCGCCCCTGATGCCCACCGGCGTGGTGGACCTGCCCAGCATCGGCAAGGCCCGTCAGGCCCCCGAGAAGGTGATCGAGGTGGTGGTGCAGGACGACCAGCGCGTGCGCCTGCGCGTGAACAGCCAGGATGCCGACACCCTGGCGGTGGACGAGCTGGCCGAGCGGGTCAAGGCCTTGCAAGGCGAGGCCGAGGGCGGCCCCAGTGCGGTGCCCGTCATCATCAGCGCCCGCAAGGATGTGCGCTATGAGGAAGTCGTGCGCATCATGGACGTGCTGCAAAAGGCCGGTGTGGCCCGGGTGGGCCTGTCCGTGCGCACTACCGGGGGCTGAGGCGTGAGCGCGCCGTCCGGCATGGTCATCGGCGCGGCGCCGGGTGGGCGTCCGCGTGAAGCGGAGCGCTGGACCGGTCCGGGGCTGTGGCTGGCGCTGGGCGTGCATGGTCTGTTGCTGCTGGCCCTGGCGCTCAGCATGAACTGGAAGATGAGCGATCCGGCCCCGGTGGAGGCCGAAGTGTGGTCCGAGATTCCCCGCGTGGCCGGTGGCGCTGCGCCTCCTCCTCCGCCCCCGCCGCGAGAGCAGCCGGTGGTGCGCCGTGCGCCCGAGCCGGTCAAGGCGGCGGACCCAGAGCCCGAACCCCGGCGTGCGCCGGACCTGGTGATCGCCAAGACGCCTCCCAAGAAGGCGGAGCCTCGCAAGCCAGAGCCCAAGCCCGAACCCAAACCGGAAGTCGTGAAAAAGCCGGAGCCCCAGAAGCCTGAGCCACGCAAGGACGCGCCCAAGCCGGAGACCGTGGCGAAGCCCTCGAAAGCCACCGACCCCGCGAGCCGCAGCCTGAGCGCCGCCGAGCTGGAGGCCCAGCGCCAGGCCAATCTGCAGCGCATGATGTCGTCGCTGGGTGGGGGCAGCGGTGGCCCGGGTGCCGCAGCGCGCTCGACAGGCCCCTCGGCGGGCTATGCCGGTCGCATCATCGCGCGCATCAAGCCCAACATCGTGTTCA
>JAGNPA010000127.1 GCA_017989885.1 Aquabacterium sp. | reverse complement strand
GCGGGCGCCGATGTCATCGTACAGGTCCTGGGCGATGCGCAGACGCTCCTCGCCCCGGCCTTGCTCGACCGCCTCATCCCGTTGCCAGGTCTCGGCAGGCGTGGACGTGGGCTCGGGAGCGGGAGCAGGCGAGGGCTGCGCTGCACCGGGGGCCGGCCACAGCCAGCGCCGTGAGACCAGATGCCCCGTCAGCGCCCCGAACATGGCCAGGGCCAGCGCCCACACCGGCGGCGCCATCGAGGCCGCAGGGCGCCCCACACGCAGCGAAAAGGTCGCCAACAGCACCCAGCCTGCCAGCATCAGGCTCTCGGCCAGGATACGCGTCCACCGCGTCCACCGTGCCGGACGCAGTCCGCACAGCCGGCGCATGGCCCAAGGTGGAAGAGGGTGGGCTGACATGGACTGAAGGGGAGTTCAGCCGGCCGCCCGAAGGCTCAGACCAGGCCCTGCTTGCTGGCCAGCACGGCCGCCTCGGCCCGGCTGGACACATTGAGCTTCTTGTAGATGGACTTGATGTGGTCGTTGACCGTGAACCACTTGATGCCCATCAGCGAGGCGATCTCCTTGATCGTGAAGCCCTTGCTCAGGTAGGTCAGCACCTCGCTCTCGCGCGGCGTCAGTTGCTCATGGTCAGGTTCGACCTGGGCCTGCGTGCCCGTCAGCGCCGGTGACAGCGCGCCCCAGCCCGAATGCCCTTCACCCGTGCGGAAGTGGTGCAGCAGGCGCCGCGCAATCGCTGGCGACAGAGGGGGCTGGCCGCGCACGATCTTTTGCAGCTCTTCCACCAGCACCTCGAAACGGTCTTCCTTGAGCAGGTAGCCGTCGGCCCCGTACTGCAGGGCAGGGAAGAGGTGCTCGTCGTCCGAGTACAAGGTCGTGACGATGCGCGTGGCCGGGTAGCCGCCCAACTGGCGCAGCAACTCCAGACCACTGCCATCGGGCAGCTCCAGGTCCAGCAAGATCAGCTGAAACGGCGCGTCTCCCGGCACCGCCTGCCCACCGGCCGCGATGCCCAGCTCACGCCGGGCCGAGGCCAGATCGCTCACTTCCACGATGCCGCTGACGTCGCTGAAGCTCTCGCTCACGACGCGGCACAGGAAGCCACGGGCCACCGGGTTGTCTTCCAGAATCAGAACCTTGACCGACATGTCGTTCCTCCCCCTGCCCGCCTCTCAGTGGGCCGGGTGTGATGTGTTCGGCTCCACTATATAGTGGATGGTTGCTCCTCCTACAATCCTCCCATGCGAATCCTGATTGCCAACGACGACGGTTACCTGGCGCCCGGCATTGCCGCGCTGGTGGAAGCTTGCCAGGGCCTGGGCGAGATCGATGTGTTTGCGCCCGAGCGCAACGCCAGCGGCACCTCCAACGCCCTGACCCTGCACCAGCCCCTGAGCCTGCACACAGCCGCCAACGGCTTCCGCTACGTCAGCGGCACCCCGTCTGACAGCGTGCACCTGGCCCTCACGGCCGGTCTCATCCCCAAACCTGACCTGGTGCTGTCCGGCATCAACAACGGCGCCAACATGGGGGACGACACCCTGTACTCCGGCACCGTGGCCGCCGCCACCGAGGGCTACCTGTTCGGCATCCCGGCCATCGCCTTCTCCCTGGTGGACAAGGGCTGGGCGCACCTGGATGTGGCCGCCCGTGTGGCCCGCCGCGTCATCGAGCAGGTCCTGGCGCAGCCGCCGGCCGGCCATCCGTGGCTGCTCAACGTCAACATTCCCTCTTCAGCGCAGGCCGACGACGCGCCCTGGGCCGTCACCCGCCTGGGCCGGCGCCACGCCAGCTTCCCCGCCGTGGCGCAGGCCAATCCGCGTGGCGACCTGTTTTACTGGATCGGTCCGGCCGGTGAGGCCCGCGAAGATGGCGAAGGCACCGATTTCCATGCCATCCGCCAGGGCCAGGTGTCCATCACCCCCCTGAAGGTCGACATGACCGATCACCAGCACCTGCCCACGTGGCAGCGTTGGTTGGAGCCGCGGTGAGCGTGCCCCCCGACGATCGCAAGCCGCGGCGCTTTCCGCTGCAACTCGATCAGGTGGCATCCCCCCGAGCCGGTGGGGGACGCACCCCCATTGGCAGCACCCCCGCGCCGCGCGTGTCACGCGAAGTGTTGCGCCCCCAGGCGCCCTTGCACCTGGCCGAACGCGATCGCCAGCGCTACACCGCCCCGCAAGGCCTGGGGCTGGACTCCGCTCACGTGCGCATGCGCATGGTGCAGCGCCTGCAGGCCGAAGGCATCAACCATGCAGGCGTGCTCCAGGCCTTTGCCACCGTGCCGCGCCACCTGTTTGTGGACACGGCGCTGGTCAACCAGGCCTACGAAGACACCAGTCTGCCCATCGGCCTGGGCCAGACCATCTCCAAGCCCTCGGTCGTGGCCGCCATGATCCAGCTCCTGTGCGTGCGACCGGGCTTGATCCAGTCCGACGTGCCGGGCGTGCCTGGCAGCACCAAACCCCTGGGCAATTGCCTGGAAATCGGCACCGGCTGCGGCTACCAGGCGGCCTTGCTCGGCCATCTGGCGCGCCGGGTCGTGTCCATCGAGCGTCTGCGCGACCTGCACCACAAGGCACGCAGCAACCTGGATCAACTGCGTGCCGTCGTGCCCACCTCGCCCGATGTGCGTTTGGTGTATGGTGACGGCATGATCGGTCATGCGCCCTCGGCGCCTTACGACACCATCATCGCCGCTGCGGGTGGCGCTGCGCTGCCCCAAGCCTGGCTCGACCAGCTCGCGCCGGGAGGGCGGCTTGTGGCCCCCACCCAGGACGAGCGGGGCGGGCAGGTGCTCGTCATCGTCGATCGCCTGGCCGATGGCCGTTTTCAACACACCCGCGCCGGCGCGGTCTTGTTCGTCCCCCTAAAATCGGGGACCACCTGATGTTTGACACCCTGAGGCACACCCTGTCTCGGGCACGACGATTGGTCTCATGCAATACATCACACCTTCTTTCCGATTGATCACTTCGGTGGCCGTTGTGGCCATTCTGGCCGGTTGCGCCTCGCCCATTCACCGTGCCCCGGTCGAGGAGCGCGCCAGCACCACCCAGGCGCTGCGCCTGCCGCCGGGTGCCGAGAACGCGGGCAAGCCCGGCTACTACACCATCAAACCCAGCGACACCCTGATCCGCATTGGCCTGGAAACCGGCCAGAGCTGGCGCGACATTGCCGCCTGGAACAACATCGAGAACCCCAACCGCATTGAAGTCGGTCAGGTGATCCGCATCGTTCCGCCCGTGGGCGAGGCAGCTGCCACCGCTGCGGCCAGTCCGGTGACGGGCGGCATGGTCGCTGCCAAGCCCGTGACCACCGCACGCATCGAGGCCCGCCCGGTCGATGGCAAAGCCGCCTCGGCCCCTGCCGCCGCTGCGGCGTCAGTGGCCGCCAGCAGCTCCAGCTCGGCGGCGGTCAGTGCGCCTGACACCAAGCCCGACGTCAAGAGCGCTGACGAGCCCGCCTGGACGTGGCCCGCCAACGGCCCCACCATCGCCCAGTTCGAAGAGGGCAAGCGCAAGGGTCTGGTCATTGGCGGCAAGGCCGGTGACCCGGTCGTGGCCGCCGGCGATGGCCGCGTGGTCTACGCCGGTTCGGGCCTGCGTGGCTACGGCAACCTCATCATCATCAAGCACAGCGGTGATTACCTGACGGCCTACGCCCACAACCAGGCGCTGCTGGTCAAGGAAGACCAGGCCGTGCGCAAGGGCCAGAAGATCGCCGAAATGGGTGCCACCGACGCCGACCGCGTCCAGCTGCACTTCGAGATCCGCAAGCAGGGCAAGCCCATCGACCCGGCGCGCCAGCTGCCGTCGCGCTGATGTGCAGACGCTGAGCTGCGAGGCCGCACGCAGCGTCTGCCAGAACAGGCCACAGTCCTGAGACAATCGGGGGATGAGTGATGCATCCCCCGTTTCTGTTTCTGGCGACGCCGCCGAGCCGGTCGTGGCCCCTGTTCCACCCCACCTGGAGTGGCTGAAAGTCGAATCCCTGGACCTGGAGGCGCAGGGCGTGGCCCACCGCGCCGATGGCAAGGTCGTCTTCATCGAAGACGCGCTGCCCGGTGAGGAAGTGCGCGTCAGCGTGAACCGCCGCAAGAACAACTGGGAGCAGGCGACGATGACCGAACGTCGCCGCGACAGTTCCCAGCGTGTCGAGCCCGGCTGCACCTACTTCGGCCTGTGCGGCGGCTGCAAGATGCAGCACTTCCACGCCAGTGCCCAGGTCGCCGTCAAGCAGCGTGTGCTGGAAGACAACCTCTGGCACCTGGGCAAAGTCAAGCCCGAAACCCTGCTGCGCCCCATCGAAGGCCCGGCCTGGGGCTACCGCTTCCGCGCCCGCCTGTCGGTGCGCTACGTGGCCAAGAAGGGCACCGTGCTGGTGGGCTTTCACGAGCGCAAATCGCGCTACGTGGCCGACATGAAGACCTGCGAGATCCTGCCGCCGCACGTCAGCCGCCTGCTGGTGCCGCTGCGCGAGCTGATCGCCGGCATGGACCAGCGCGACCGCCTGCCGCAGATCGAAGTGGCCGTGGGCACCCGGATCACCGTGCTGGTGCTGCGCCATCTGGAGCCGCTCACCAACGCCGACACGCAGCGCCTCAAAGCCTTTGCCGCCAAGCACAGCCCCGCCGAAGGTGGCCAAACGGCCATCTCGTGGTGGCTGCAGCCCAAGGGCCCGGACACCGTGCACCCGCTGGACGAGTCCCTGCCCACGCTGGACTACACCCTGCCCGAGTTCGGCATCACCATGCCGTTCAAGCCGACCGACTTCACCCAGGTCAACCACGCCATCAACCAGGTGCTGGTGGGCCGGGCGCTGCGCCTGCTGGGCGTGCAGAAGGACGAGCGCGTGATCGACTGGTTCTGCGGCCTGGGCAACTTCACCCTGCCGCTGGCCACCCAGGCCCGCGAGGTGCTGGGCATCGAAGGCAGCGAAACCCTGGTGGCCCGCTCGCGTGAGAACGCGCTGGCCAACGGCCAGGCCGAGCGCACCAGCTTCGTGGCCCGCAACCTGTTCGAGATCACCCCGCAGGAGCTGGCCGGCTATGGCCATGCCGACAAGTGGCTGGTCGACCCGCCGCGCGAAGGCGCCTTTGCCCTGGCCAAGGCCGTGGCCGACCTGCATCAGGATCCCACCCTGGTGCCCGACTGGGTGCCGCCCAAGCGCATCGTCTACGTCAGCTGCAGCCCTGGCACCCTGGCCCGCGACGCCGGCCTGCTGGTGCACCAGGGTGGCTACCGCTGCGTGGCCGCTGGCGCGGTCAACATGTTCCCGCACACGGCCCACGTCGAGAGCATGGCGGTGTTCGAGCGCGATTGAGCCTGCGCACCGTGCGCCCATGAAAAAAGCCAAGGCATTGACCTCGGCTTTTTCGTTGTGCCCCCCACTCAGCAGGGGGCGGCGGGCATCCCGCTGGGTTACAGCACCTCGGAGGCGAAATCCGCCAGGCGCGAACGCTCGCCGCGCGCCAGGGTCACGTGGCCGCCATGTGGCCAGCCCTTGAACTTGTCCACCGCATAGGTCAGACCCGAGCTGCCTTCGGTCAGGTAAGGCGTGTCGATCTGGGCCAGGTTGCCCAGGCAGACGATCTTGGTGCCCGGGCCCGCGCGGGTGATCAGCGTCTTCATCTGCTTGGGCGTCAGGTTCTGCGCCTCGTCGATGATCACGAACTTGTTCAAGAAGGTGCGACCCCGCATGAAGTTCAGGCTCTTGATCTTGATCTTGCTGCGCACCAGCTCGGACGTCGCCGCACGGCCCCATTCGCCGGCCGTGCTGTCGCCACGCGCCAGGACCTCCAGGTTGTCGTCCAGCGCGCCCATCCAGGGCGACATTTTTTCCTCTTCCGTGCCGGGCAGGAAGCCGATGTCATCGCCCACCGGCACCGTCACGCGGGTGACGATGATTTCCGTGTAGCGCCGCTCGACGAGCACCTGGCTCAGGGCTGCGGCCAGCGTGATCAGGGTCTTGCCGGTGCCGGCCGATCCCGTCAGCGTCACGAAGT
>JAGNPA010000126.1 GCA_017989885.1 Aquabacterium sp. | reverse complement strand
CGGCACTGCGTCTGGCCCAACTGCCCGGCATCATCGGCATCAAGGAAGCCACCGGCAACCTCGACCGCGCTGCCTGGCTGATCAAGCAGGCCCCCAAGGGCTTCTCCATCTTCTCGGGTGACGACCCAACGGCCGTTCACCTGATGACCATGGGTGGCCACGGCAACATCAGCGTCACCGCCAACGTCGCCCCGCGCGACATGGCCGAGCTGTGCAAGGCCGCCATGGCACAAGATGCCAAGCGCGCGATCGAGCTGCACATGAAGCTGCTGCCCCTGCACAAGCAGCTCTTCGTCGAGCCGAACCCGATTCCCGTCAAGTGGGCTCTGGCCCACATGGGCAAGATCGGCGGCGCGCTGCGTCTGCCCCTGACACCCCTGACGCCGGCTTCGCAAGAACTGGTCAAGGCCGCCCTGCACGAATCCGGGGTGTTGTAACCCCTCCGATCCTGACTTCCTCCCGACCCACAGGCGTCGGGATCTGACCTTCACGCACCGCACATGCCGAACACACCTCGTCAATCGACACCCCTCGTTCTGGGCGCCACGCTGGCGTCCTTGCTGCTGGTCTCCGGCTGCTCCACCATCAACGACGCCCTCGGCGGCGACAAGGTGGACTACCGCACCAGCGGCGCCAAAACCGTGCGTCTGGATGTGCCACCTGACCTGAGCCAGTTGCCAGGCCAGGTCCGCTACAACCAGTTGCCGGCCGCCTCCATCAGCGCCAGCACCCTCACCCGTGCAGAAGCCGTGGCCAGCAGCGGACAGACCGCCGTGGCCGTGGCCACCAAAGGTGGCGTGAAGCTCGAGCGCCAGGGCCAGAACCGCTGGCTGGTGGTCGACCAGCCCGCCGACAAGGTGTGGAACCAGATCAGCAAGTTCTGGGAAGACAACGGCTTCAGCCTGGCGGTCAACCAGCCCGAAGTCGGCGTGATGGAAACCACCTGGGCCGAAAACCGCGCCAAGGTGCCCAAGGACGGCCTGATCCGCCAGACCCTGGGTCGCGTGTTCGACATGCTCTACGACACCGGCGAGCGCGACATGTACCGCACCCGCATCGAACGCACCGCGAACGGCACCGAGGTCTATGTCAGCCATCGCGGCATGAGCGAAGAGTACGAAGACAGCAAGAAAGAGCGCACCACCTGGCGCGCGCGCCCCAGCGATCCGGGCCTGGAAGCCGAAATGCTGTCACGCATGATGATCGTGCTGGGCGGCACCCAGGAAGAGGCCGACGCCCTCAAGCGTGACGCGGTCCAGGCTGCCACGCCTGCCGCCACGGCCAGGATTGCCGAACTCAACGCCCAGGGCAATGGCCTGAGCGTTGGGGCCGATCCGGACACCACCTGGCGTCGCGTGGGTCTGGCGCTGGACCGCAGCGGCTTCACCGTCGAGAACCGTGACCGCCGCCAAGGCAGCTTTGAAGTGCGCCTGTCGGCCAACGACCCGACCGCCACCAAGCCAGGCTTCTTCTCACGCCTGTTCGGCGCCGCTGACAACAGCGAAGGCAGCCTGAGCCGCTATGTGGTGAAGGTGCAAGGCGAAGGCAGCAACAGCGTCGTGAGCGTGCTGGACGAACAAGGCAAGCCTGCCACCAGTGCCACGGGCAAGCGCATCGCGCAGCAGTTGCTGACCGAACTCAACTGAAGCAGACGGGGCAGGAAGAGCCGAGAATCCCTCGCGCTCTCCCCCCACAAACACCAAGACCCGGACGGCGCAAGCCTCCGGGTCTTTTCACATGCTGCACACACAAAGCGTGCAATCATAAAAAAAGCCGCTCCGAAGAGCGGCTTTTTCGCAATCGAACTAAGATTAGTTCGAAGCAGCGGAAGCAACTTCAGAAGCGGCTTCGACGACTGCGGAAGCAGCGTCAACAGCAGCCGAAGCGGCGTCAACAGCAGCGGAAGCAGCTTCAGAAGCGGCGTCAGCAGCAACAGCAACTTCAGATGCGACTTCGGAAGCGGCTTCAACAGCAGCTTCTTCTTTCTTACCACAAGCGGCCAGGGCAACGGCAGCGATCAGCGAAGCCAGCAGGAGCGACTTTTTCATGCTTTTATCCTCAATGGAGTGTCAATAAAACCGGTGATATTGGAAATATGTGCGACGCCACACATTGGCTTCGCTCAATATTCAGCTGCTGATTATACGGTGTATCAGGCTAACCCTTATAGTCCCAGCGTGGTTGGCGGTAACGCATCGTGTGAACGTTGCAAAATTACATCAACCTCCCCCAACCAATCACCGATGACAGCCGGATCTCGGGTCCACAGGCCCCGACCCACCAGGGGCTCCAGAACCCGCAACGCCAGCCTGTCGTGCAGCACCAGCAAAGTGGGCACGGACGTCGCCAGCTCTTCTGGCGACTGGTGACACGGCACCCGATGGGCCCACAGCTTGCGCCAGTTGACCCAGCGCGGATGCGTGCGCACAAAGCCGTCATAACTCGCCGCCAGCACATGGCAGCGAATTTCACGGGCCGAACCCAGCACCCATTGCTGGAAGGCCTCCACCACCTCCCGCTGCCCCAAAGGCCAGTGGGTGAAATCGCGGTCACTCAGGGTCATGGGCCCCGGCTCGGCGGCGGCCATCGCCATGGCGGCGCTGACGCGATCTGAAAAATCGCGCCAACTGCTGATGCGACCGGACAAGTCCGACATCGCCGCAGGATTCACGGTGTCTTCGCTCATGCGCACGATCTTGTCATGGCTCGCCGGTCACGCCAAGGGGTGCAACCACCCGTCTTCGGCCCACTGGTTGAGCAACTCGCGCACGGCCTCGCTGACCTGCGCCACGACGGAGGCCGTCAGGAAGCGCTGATCAGCCAGTTGGCGCAGATGCCGGGCATCCTTGCCGCCCGCCCGCCAGGACTCGCCGTTGGCAAACACCCGCTGCTCGTCGTACATCATGCGGGTGCGCGGATCCAGACGCACCCCGGCGCCATCGGGCAAGGGCTCACCCGACTGGAACCAGATACGCGGCTTGGGCTCGGTCAGGATTTCACCCAGGGCCGATTGCAGGCCGGCGGGATCCTTCATCAGGCGCGCCACGGCGTCGGCCGTGAACTGTCGCAAGGCATCGGGGATCAGACCTGGTGTGCTGGTGGCGGCCTGCTTGGGGTCTTGATACAGACGGGGCTTGTCGATCGTGTCCATGCCCTCCATCCAGCGGATCAGCACCTCGCGCGCCAGATCGGTGCCTTCTGGCACACGGAAGCCGATCGAGCAGGTCATGCACTCACCCTGCGCGATGCCGTCATGGGCCCAGCCCGGTGGCAGGTAGAGCATGTCGCCGGCCTCCAGCACGTGCTCTTCCTCAGGCACGAAGTGCGTCAGGATCTTCAGCGGCACATCATCTTGCAGGCGGGTGTCCTTGAGAGGCCCGATGCGCCAGCGACGCTGACCATGCACCTGCAGCAGGAACACGTCATACGAGTCGTAATGAGGGCCGACACCGCCGCCGTCGGTCGCATACGAGATCATCAGATCGTCCAGGCGCGCGTCGGGCACAAAGCGGAACTGCTGCAGCAGGTCGTAGGCAGCGGGCACGTGCAGATCCAAGCCCTGCACCAGCAAGGTCCAACCGGGCTGGTCCAGCGGCGGCAGGCTACGCCGGCTCAGGGGGCCGTGGGTGAGCTGCCATTGGCCGGGCGTCGACACCGCAGCCTTGCCACGGCTCTTTTTCACGAGCGCCGAACCGGTGGCATGTTCACGCACGATCAGGCGGGATTCGACCTCCTCCTGCCCCGCCAGCGCAAACAGCTTGCTGCGCTCGATGGGGGGCCGCACGCCCGGCATGGCCTGACGGATCAGCAGCGGCTTTTTCTGCCAGTAGCGCCGCATGAAGGTCTCGGGCGACATGCCGCCGAGCAAGGGCGTGATGTGGTCGATGGGCAGCGGGCCAGCGGGTGTGGCCTGCGTGGCCGCAGCGGATGCGGAGGTTTTGGTCGATTTCATGGTCGCATTGTGGCGCCAACTGCAGGCGGTGGTGCTGATTCCGCTCAACGAAAACCGCCCTCGCCTGGCGTCCGAACGCAGCCCCCACCCCGCAGACGTCGTCGCCTCGTGAGATGATCGCGGCATGATCATTTCCTCACCCTGTGTCGTGAGCCTGGTGTGGCGTCTGGAAGATGCCCAGGGCCAATTGGTAGACGAGCTCAACGAGCCGATGGAGTTTCTGCTGGGCGGAGAAGACCTCCTGCCCAAGGTCGAAGAGACCTTGTTGGGTCAGAGCGTGGGCTTCGAAGCCCATCTGCATCTGGAGCCCGAGCACGCCTTTGGCGACTATGACGCCGATCTGGTGTTCTTCGAAGCGCGCGAGATTTTCCCACCCGAAGTGGTCGAAGGCATGCAGTTCGACGGCCCGCCCGAGGGCTCGAAGACCCCCGACCTGAACCCTGACGCCATCTACACCGTGACCGAGGTGTACGACAGCCATGTGGTGCTGGACGGCAACCACCCGCTGGCCGGTCTGGCCGTGCGCATCAGCCTCAAGGTGCTGGACGTGCGCCCCGCCACCGAAGAAGAAATCGAGCAAGGCTCCGTCTCAGAAGTTCTGGTGGGCTTCACGCCCTCGACCCCGCCGGGCGAAACCCTGCACTGAGCGCCCGTCCACCCCCGTTTCAGGCCGCCTTGTGCGGCCTTTTGCTTTGGCGCGGGCGGTTCATCCCGGGTTGAGCAGGCGGATCAGCCGCGTCCGGTGGAGCCGAAGCCCCCCTCACCGCGCTCGCTGGCGTCAAAGCTATCGACCAGGCGGAACTGCGCCTGCACCACTGGCACGATCACCAACTGGGCAATGCGCTCCAGCGGCTGGATGGTGAAGGGCTCGCTGCCCCGGTTCCAGCAGCTCACCATCAGCGGCCCCTGGTAGTCGGAGTCGATCAGGCCGACCAGGTTGCCCAGCACGATGCCGTGCTTGTGGCCCAGGCCGGAGCGCGGCAGGATCATCGCGGCCAGGCCGGGATCGCCCAGGTGCATGGCCAGACCCGTGGGGATCAGCTGCGCCTGGCCGGGCTCCAGCACCACCGGGGCGTCCACGCAGGCACGCAGGTCGAGCCCGGCACTGCCGGGGGTGGCGTAAGCGGGCAAGGCATCGGCCACGCGGGCGTCAAGGATACGGATGTCGACAGTGGTCATGGGGTCACAGCTTGAAGTCGTTGGGCGATGTCTTGCATCAAGGCCCGGGCCAGGGTGAGCTTGTCGGCGCGACTGCCGTCGGGCGGCAAGGCCCGGTCGGCTTGGGCGTCGATCAGCACCAAGGCGTTGTCGTCGCGCCCGAAGGTGGCGGGCCCCAGGTTGCCGACGATCAAGGGGATGCCCTTGCGCAGCATCTTGGCGCGCGCGTGTTCCAGCAGACGTTCGCTCTCGGCGGCAAAGCCGACGCAGTAAGGGGCCGCACTGAGGCCGGCGACAGCGGCGAGGATGTCGGGGTTCTCGGTCAGATCGAACGAAGGGACCGACTTGGTGCCCTCCTTCTTGATCTTGTGTTCGGCCGAATTGACCGGGCGCCAGTCGGCCACTGCGGCCGTGGCAATGAACACATCGTGCTGCGTGGCCTGCGGCACCACGGCATCGAACATCTGCTGCGCGGTCATCACGTTGTGCCGGCGCACGCCACGCGGCGTGGGCAGGTGGACCGGGCCAGCCACCAGGGTGACCTCGGCGCCGGCCTCCCGGGCGGCCCGGGCGATGGCAAAGCCCATCTTGCCGCTGGAGTGGTTGGTGATGCCGCGCACCGGGTCGATGGGCTCGAAAGTGGGGCCTGCCGTGATCAGCAAGCGCTTGCCGGCCAGCACCTTGGGCTGGAAGAAGGCGATCAGGTCTTCGAGCAATTCCGCAGGTTCCAGCATGCGACCATCGCCCACTTCACCGCAGGCCTGGTCGCCACTGCCGGGGCCCAGGATCAGGGCGCCGTCGGCCACCAGTTGCGCCACATTGCGCTGCGTGGCGGGGTGCGACCACATTTCCCGGTTCATCGCCGGGGCCACCAACAAGGGGCAGCGCTCACGCGGACG
>JAGNPA010000005.1 GCA_017989885.1 Aquabacterium sp. | reverse complement strand
TGCTCATTCCCAGGTGCGATACGGCAGTCAGGGTCAGAGCAAGTCGGGCTTGTTGGTCTTGCGCCAGTGAACAACATGCGCTTGTAGCGTCAAGGCGCTTTTCAGGCAGTCCGTCATGGCGGCATCAGAAACCAGGTCGCCAGAATAGTCGGCGAGGTGGCGTTGCTTGCGCAAAGCGTCCAGCAGGATGACTTGTGATTGCGGCAAGCTCACGGTCAATGGCAGGGTCTGGATGGCGGTCTGGTGGTGGCCGGGCTTGCTGGTCAGTGTGCGGTAGCCGTGGGCCTGCAAGGCCGCCATCGACAGTTGCATGATGGCTTTGTAAGCCGCATCAAAGCGGTTTTCGGCGCTCAGCGCAGACAGTTGGGCATCCTGGATGTTGCGCTGTGCGGCTGCCAGCAGTTTGGCGATTTGAGTTTTGTCAGGCGTGATGCCGTCAAGGCTCCGCCCCAGCAAGTTCTGCAAGGTCACGTTCTTCCCCGATCAAGAATATTTTTGGTTTGGCCAGCACGTCACGCAGGAACGCGTCGGTGCCGACCTTGTGTGTGAATTCTGATGCAGAGAACACCTGTGGGTTCACTTCACGACCCAGGTCGGTTTGAACGGGGTACAGCAGTTCAACGGCTTGGGCAAAGCCGAGTGTGCCCACGATCATGACGTCGATGTCACTGTCGGCGGTTTCTCGGCCTTGCGCGACGGAGCCGAAGATGAACGCGAGCCGGATTTGATCGGCCATGGAGGCCAGTGCCTGGCGCAGCACGTCGGCCAGGCCTGAGGTTTTGCGCAGGATGCTGGCCATCTCCGCAAAGATCGGGCAATGGGTGTTCGCGCTGTAAACCTGCTGGTTGCCACGCTTCTCTCTCAGCAACAGGCCGACTTCTGCCAACTTGGTCAACTCTCGCGTGACGGTGCCGGCAGGCAGGCCGGTGCGGCGCGCGATTTCTCGGCCGTGCAGGGCGAGGTCGGGCCGAAGCAGCAGCAGCCCCAGCACGCGGCGGCGGTATTCAGGCAGCAGGACAGAGGCGATAGATTGATGCATTTTTGGCGACGATTGGCGCTTATTTTGCATCAGTTTGGGGCGAGTGTCTAGGGGCGTCGGGCGGCTCAAGGATCGCTGCGATACGGGGCGGATTTTGCTGATCCTTGCCAAAGGAATGATTTATCCATACTATTCATTCCTATGACAACGATGCCACGCAAGCAACCGGTTCCGGTTCTCATCCAGCATGCGCTGTTGCGCCTGGGTGAGCGCGTGAAGGTGGCCCGCAAGGCGAGGCAGATGACCCAGGCCGAGTTGGCTCAGCTGGCATGCGTTGGCATCAGCACGGTGGCCTCCATTGAGGGAGGCTTCGATGGCATTGCCTTTGGCAACGTCCTGAAGGTGCTCGATGCCATGGGCTTGCTCGCGCAGGCCGACGAGCTGTTCTCGCTCCAGACCGATCCTGAGATCGCCGCCTACGCCCGCAGCGAGCTGGCAGGCGTCAAGGACTGACGCATGGACCACGCTGTTCCGGTTTGGGTTTGGCTTCCTGGCCGCAGCGTGCCCGTTCAGGCCGGTGAGCTGGTGCACGAGCATCCAGCAGGGTTCCGTTACCTGCCTGAATTCTTGTCCCAGCAGCAGGCGGTGGCGCTGGATCCGGTGCAACTGCGCTTGAAGAAGGGCCATGTTCCCATCCCCAAGATCGCAGGCCTGCCCTTCGTCATTCAGGACGCCAAGCCCGCGGGGTACGGGCAAGACCGTTTGTGTGCCAACGCCGGCAGAGACCTGTCCGCCATCGAACTGCTTGAAATGGGGCCGCCCGATACGGTGGGCGCCATCGAGGTGTGCACGCATATTGAGCACAAACTTGCATGGCGTCCGAAGCCGGTATCGGCGCTTGCCAGTGAGTTGGACCGACTCGAAGAGGGCTCACCTTCTTCGCGCGCCATCCGCCGCGTCAACGGTGATGCCGGAACCAGTGCGGGGGGCGAGCGCCCCAAGGCGACGTTTGAGCACGAGGGCAAGTTGTGGCTGGTGAAGATGCAAGACCGCGGTGATTTGCCGTGTATGCCAGCACGTGAGTTTGTGGCCATGTCCCTGGCGCGCAGGGTCGGGCTCACAGTGCCGGAGATCGCGTTGCGCACGCACGGTGCCCACCAGGTGTTCATGATCGAGCGCTTTGACCGGACTGGCGATCCCGCCTGCCCACAACGCCGGCTCTTTGCCAGCGCGCATGCCGTGCTGCAACTGGAGCCATCGGCCGTTCGCGGCGACCCGCGGCGCTCGTATCTGCACTTGGCGGACGCGATGAGGCGCTGGGGGGCGTTGGAGACGCAAGAGCTTTGGAAGCGCATGGTCTTCAATGCATTGGTTGGCAACATGGACGATCACCCCCGCAACCATGGCTTGCTTCATGATGGACATGGGTGGCGCTTGTCACCTGCCTTCGACATCACGCCGATGTTCACCGTGCGCAATGGTGATCGGCCCAGTCTTTCCATGGCAACAGGGCTGGATGGCAACGGGGAGGCAGGGCTCGGCCGCTTTCTAGGCGTGGCGGCTCACTTCGGGCTCGATGTGGAGGTGGCGGCAGCCTGGTTGTCATCGGCAGCGCAAACCGTAGCGAGCCAATGGGAGCCATGCATGCGCGAGGCGCTGGCGCCACTGCCTGGCGTGCATGATGAGGTGGTCGAATCGGTGCGATGGTCGTTTGGGCTGGCATCTGAGATCGCGTCCCGGCCACATGACCTGGCCATGGCCGTGGAAGCTGCGAAGCAGGCCCGAACGCGCCGCCGGTCCAACAGACGCTGAGTGCTGTCTGCAGGCCTCGGTGGCGCGGTGGTCAGGGCCCTATCATTGACAGTTCCAGAGCACTTGCCCGGAGTTGAGATGCCCAGACCCGTAGCTGATGATCACAAGACGGATGGCTTGAATGAGCTGGCTGGGTCCTGTGTGCAAGGTCAGGCGGACAGGGCCACAGGTCGTTGGTCGGCCGAGTTAATCCACCACGCGATTCAATACATCTGAGACATGGACTCACTTCTTGCCCGCGCCTGCTCGATGCTTGTATGGGGCGGCGTACTCACGGCCCAAGCTGCCACCACTGCCGAGCACCCAGCGTCGCGCCTGGAAGGTGTCGCCTTCACCCACCACGACTGGGACTTGGCTTGCGATAACACCCGTACTTGCCGAGCCGCCGGATACCAGGCTGATGCAGAGGAGCTGCCGGTTTCGCTGCTGCTCACGCGCGCAGCCGGGCCGGGCACGCCAGTGCAGGCCCGCGTCGCTCTGGGCAGCTACGGCGACGAGGCGGAGGCAGTGTCGGCCCCGGCGCGTGGTGCGGGTCGCCTCAAGCTACGTGTCAACGGCAAAGCGCTGGGTGCCATGACCTGGCTAGACGCACAAGACAGCTTCAGTTTCAACCGGGCGCAGATGCAGGCGGTGCTCCATGCCTTGCCGCGTCCCAACGCGCGCATTGAGTTCAGCCATGGTCACAATGTGTGGCGCTTGTCTGACCGGGGGGCGGCTGCGGTGTTGTTGAAGATGGACGAGTTTCAGGGCCGTATCGGCACGCCTGGTGCGCTGGCACGCCCCGGTAACCGGTCCGAAGACCTAGCCTTTCCCCCTGTGCTCATGCCTGTGGTGAAGGCCGCCAGGGTGCCTGAACAGCCCAAGGGCCGAACGGCTGAGCAGGTGCTGGGCCTGAGCCCAAAGGCCCAGGCGGCTCTGCGGGAAGCATTGCTGAAGGACGTGGAGGACGCCGAAGCTTTGTCGCCGGAGAGCGAAGAAGGCCAGCTGCGTTTCGAGCCGCTGGGTGGCGGCAAGTGGCTGGTGGGGACGCTGTGCTGGAGCGGTGCCTACAACAGGGGCTCGTGTGTCTGGGTGATGAACGAGCGCCCACCGCATCGGCCGGAGTTGGTGACCGACTCGGCCAGTGAGTTCGGCAACGGCATGATCTCGGCCAGCCACAAAGGGCGTGGCCTGGGGGATTGCTGGAGTCACGACGAGTGGACTTGGGATGGTCATGCGTTCGTGCTCACCAGCCAAAGCAGCACGGGCCAGTGCAAGCTCGTCACGCCCGGTGGTGCATGGGATTTGCCGACCTTGGTGACGAGGGTGGTGCAGCCTTGATCAAACTTTCAACTGCAGCAGGCCCGGCAGTTGGCCTGTTGCTGATGCGCGTTGTTGAAACTCCTGCAATCTGGAGATGGGCACCGTCAGTGTGATGAACCCGCCCATGCAGGTCTCCCAGCCACCGCCCAGTTCGTGGACGATGACGGCGAAGGGGTTGTCATTGGAGAAGCCGGGCGAACCTATGAATCGGAAGTGGGTGTAGCGCCGGGGCAGGATCACCTGGGTCAGCTTGAGCACCTGCGTATCGACCTGCTCGGCAAGGAATTCATCGCCCCATTCGAGCTGCAGGAATGAGAGGGGTCCAAAGGACTTCTCGGTGAGGCGGTAGCGATTGTCGCCAAGGGGCACGGCCTCGATCTCTTCCTCTTCGTCCTCATGGACGCCTTCGAAGCGGGTCAACTCACCGGCGTCGTTCCAGTACGGCCCCCAATGCTCAGAGTTGCCGGGATAGATCAGCGTGAACTTTTGGGTGCCGACGTGCTCGTCGTAGAAGGGGCTGGGGTGGTTCATGTGCGATACGGGGCTGCAGGTTCGAGCGAGTACAGTGGCCCTTCGTTGTCCAGAATCGCCAGGACATCTTGTCGCTCACCCAGCAGGCGAAGGATGTCGAGGTGGTCATCGCGTTCGATGTAGAACCACATCAGTGGGAAACCCGTCACGCGCCATGAGCGCAGGGTTGACACGCCGATCCGCTTGCCCAGGGTTGGGGAGCCCATGCTGGGTTGGCGCTCCAGCAGGTCCAGGGCGTGGTCGGTGGCCAGCAACAATGTTTCCGCAACGCGGGTGCCCGCCACGTCGCGGTAGTGCCTGATCTCAGCCAGGCGGTCGCGCTTGGCTTGGGGGCGCAGTCGAGCGGGTTTCATTCAGGCACGTTCGCCGCGTGCGATCGCGCGCAACTCATTGAGGTCATCGTCCGTGCGGGCCTCGGCGGGACCGGATGCCAGTCCTTCTTCGATCAGGCCGCGCAGGCGCTGTACAGCTTGCTCCTCCTGATCCTTGCGTATCAGGTCGCGGATGTATTCGCTGGTGTTGCCGTAGTGCCCCGACGCCACACGCGCGTCGATGTAGTGCCTCATGGTTTCAGGCAGGGCAAAGCTCATGGTGTTTCTGCTCATGAGGGGATGTTGCTGCCTGTCATAACTGTTGTCAAGCCTGTGGCGCGCCACCTTTGCGTGTCAACAACCGCCGCCGCGTCTTCTCAATGTTGCTGCGCAGCGCATACAGCTCATCGGCATGGGCCAGCGGCACGGTGATCTGGCTGGCGACGCGGTCGAGTTCGTCCAGCTCGTTGAGCAGTTCGCTGGGGTCGGCGTCGTCCTCGTTCATGCGGGCTTCCACGGCCTGCAGGCGCGCATACCAGCGGAACACGCGTTGGCGCACGCGGTAGGTGTAGAGCGGGGGCACGACGCGTGACAGGGGCAGCAGCAAGACGATCAAACCGCCGATGACCAGCCACATGCGCTCCAACAGGTTGCTGGCCCAGAACGGCAGGTAGCGTTGCCAGAAGGGCGGCGTGCCGTTGATGGCGCGGTCGCCCTCGGGGCTGACGGGCAGCTCGCTGGTGCGGGTGTTGGGGAAGTCGCGCGCGCCGTTGAACCACCCTGAGCCGCCGTGGATTTGCTGGGCGGCCTGCGCGAACCGTTGGCGCAAGGCGGGGTGGGTGTCTTCGTGGGTGAGCAGCGCGGTGGTGGCGGCCAGCAGGCCGATGTCGTCGGGGGGCAGGTCGCGGGCCAGGTCGACCATGCCGCGTGGCAGCGACACGGTTTGCAGGAAGGGGAAGCGTCGGGCCAGGGCATCGGCTTGCGGCAGGTCGGCCAGGGCGATGCCGGGTTGTTGCAGCAGGCCTTGCACCACGGGGGATTCGGGCGCGGTCACCAGCACGATGACGTCGAGCTGGCTGGTCAGCAGGGCGTGGGCGGCATCGGGTGGGGGCAGGTGGCTGGCGGTGATGTCATCCAGGGTGAGGCCGTTGGCCTCCAGCAGGCGCTGGAGCAGAACGGGCCCGCCGCTGCCCGCTTTGTCGACATTGACGCGCAGGCCGCGCAGTTGGGTCAGCGAGGTCAGTGGGGTCAGGCGGAGGGCGGGCGTGGCGGGGGTGTCGCCGTTGGCGGGCACCTGGAACACCTGGGGGCGGTAGAAGAGCCACAGGGGTTCGTAGAACAGCGCACCCAGCGACATGATGCCGGCGCTGGCGTCGCGGCTCATGTCGTCGCTGCCGCCGCGCACGAAGGCCACGTCGGCACGGCCTTCGCGCAGGGCCTGCAGGTTGGCCAAGGGGCCATCGGTGGCGAGCAGTTGGACGCGGATGCCGTCACGCGCGAGGGCCTGCGCGTAGCGTTGCCCGAAGTCGGCATAGGCACTGCCGGCGGGGCCGGTGGCCAGGGTGACGGTGCGCGGGGGCTGTGGGTCGAGCCACCAGTAGGCGGCACCCAGCAGCCCGAGGGCCAGCAGCAGCACGGGGCCAGCCGAGGCCAGCATGTCGCGCACGGAGAGCACCCACAGGTGCAGGGTTTGTTTCACTTGGCGGGCGACGGAGGTGTGGGTGTCTGACATGGGGGGGACTGTATTCACCGCATTTTTTGCGGTGATTGTGCGGGCGATTCGCCGCAAGCGGATCTTTACAGGCAGCGTGAATCAACGGCTTGGACGTTGCGGTGACCAAGTCCGCACAGACGCGCCCTTGCCCACTCAATCCGCAAGCTTTGCTGAGGGCCGTTGCAAGCTCGACTGCGTTGTCAACTGGGCAGAGCGTGGCGGTGTTGGCGCAAAAGCTCCGCCAACCCCTTTTGCGTTTCGCCCACATCAAGCTGGCCCGCTGAGCCGCGTGGCCGAACATGTCGGCCACTGCGCTCAGTTGACCGTCGAGCGCCCGTTCTTGGGCAGGTAGCGGCCGCCTTCGCGCACCGCGCGGCACATGTGCCGGTCGGTCACGCCGATGCCTTGCAAGAAGGCGTCGCGCACTTCCAGCACGGTGTCCACCTTGTGCTCCGGGGCCTCGATGAGGTAGCCCTGGATGCGCTGGAGCTCTTCAATCTGGCTTTCGCTGAAGGTGGGGCGCACCCAGGCGGGCAGCACGGTGCAGGGGGTGAAGCCCCAGGCGCTGGGCTGGTCGTACACGTCCTGCGCACGCAGCACCTTGTCGAGGGTGTGGAGCATGCGGCGGTCGGCTTCGCGGGCCACGCCGTGTTCGGCCACTTGCGCGGCCACCAGGCGGGGCTCGGCCGCGTCGATCACGACCTGGCAGAGCACCGGCTCGCCGTGCGCGTGCATGGGGTGGCGCCAGTGGCCCACGTACAGCCGGGCCGGAGCGACCCACTGATCGCTGTCTGAAGAGATGTTGCCGAAATGGTGGTTCATGCGTCATCCTCCTTGAGAGCGCCTGAGAGTTCAGGTCGCTTGATCACATCATGCAGAAATTGGGCCAGTTTGGGCGGATGCGTGTGACAAGGGTGTGAGTTATCTCACCCTCCCAGCATTTTTTCGATGTGGGCCTGGGCGCCGGCGTAGGGGGCGCGCAGGCGCAGGTTGTATTCGCCGCCCGGGCTTTGCACCACCACGGCCTTGGCGTGGCTGAAGCGCCGGAAGCCGTGGAGGCCATGGTACGCGCCGGTGCCGGAGGGGCCGACGCCGCCAAAGGGCACGCTCTCGATGGAGGCGTGGGTCATGACGTCGTTGACCACCAGCGCGCCGGAGGTGGTGAGGTCGGCAAAGCGCTGCTGGCGCACGGCGTCGGGGCCGAAGTAGTAGGCGGCCAGCGGGCGCGGATGGTCGTTGATGTAGGCCAGGGCCTCGTCGGGCTGGGTGTAGGTTTTGAGCGGCAGGATGGGGCCGAAGATCTCTTCCTGCATCACGCGCATGGCGTCGGTGGCGCCCAACACCAGGGTCGGGGCCATCTTGCGGGTGGTGGCGTCCGCCAGGGGCTCGCCAGCGGGTTGCAGCTCGACCACGGTGGCACCTTGGGCGCGGGCGTCGTCCAGCAGGGCTTGCAGACGCTGGAAGTGGCGCTCGCTGATGATGGCGGTGTAGTCGGGGTTGGTGTGCAGCGCGGGGAACACGCGCGACACGAAGGCGCGGGCGTGCGTCACGAAGGCGTCTTGCGCGCTGGCGGGCAGCATCACATAGTCGGGCGCGATGCAGATCTGGCCGGCGTTGAAGGTTTTGACGGTGAGGATGCGCTCGGCGGCGGTCTGCAGGTCGGCATCGGTGTCGACCAGCACGGGGGACTTGCCGCCCAGCTCCAGCGTGACCGGCACGAGGTTTTCGGCGGCGGCGCGCATGACCTGGCGCCCCACGTTGGTGCCGCCGGTGAAGATGAGGTGGTCAAAGGCCTGGCCGCTGAAGGCGGCGCCCACGCTGGCATCGCCCAGCACGGTGCCGATTTCCATCGGGTCGAAGTAGCGGGCGATGAGCTCGCCCATCAGCGCCGAGGTGCGCGGGGTGAGCTCGGACGGCTTGATGAGCGCGCGGTTGCCGGCGGCCAGCACCCCGGCCAGCGGGCTGAAGGCCAGGTTGATGGGGAAGTTCCAGGGGCTGATGATGCCGACCACGCCCAGGGGCTGGTACTGGATACGCGCCTGCATGCCGGGGGCCGGGGCGGGTTGTTCTTCGGGCTGCATCCACTGCGTGAGCTGCTCGCGGGCGTGGCGCAGGGCGCCCAAGGACGACATGATGTCGGCGGCCAGGGTCTGGTAGGCGGCGCGGTGGCCGAAGTCGGCGTTGACGGCGTCGACCAGCTCGCGGTGGTGGGTGCTCAGCAGCGTCATGGCGCGGCTGAGGCGATCTTGACGGAGTTCGGCGCTGGCGGGGCCGTCCTGGATGTGGGCGCGCTTCATGGCGGCGACGGTGGCGGCCAGGCTGGTGGCGGTGACAGGGGTGCTCAAGGTCGTGTCTCCAGGGGGGTGTTGGGAAGGTTTTGTGCCACAGGTTTAACACAGCCCGGGTGGTTGTGTGTGAGGTGGGGCTATGCGTCGCCACTGTCCCGGGGTGTGGCCCGTCCAGCGCTGAAACGCCCGGTAGAAGGGGCTGAGCTCGGCAAAGCCCAGGCTGTGCGCAATGTCGTGCAGCGATTGGGTGGGGTCGCTGAGCAGTTGCAAGGCGAGGTCGCGGCGCGCGTGGTCAAGGATGTCAAGGTAGGACGTGTGCAGCGCGTGCAGGCGTCTCGCCAGGGTGCGTTCGCTCAGGTCGAAGGCCTGGGCCGCTTCGGCGCGGGTGGGTGGGGGTGGCCCCATGCGCGTGCGAATCCAGGTGTAGAGCGCTTCGTCGAAGGTCTGGCTTTGCGCCAGGGCATGCAACTGGGCGGTGGCGTACTGTTCGTGCAGCTGCGCCAGTTGGGTGTTGGCCTGCGGCAAAGCGTGGTCGAGCACCTCGTTGGCAATGAGCAGGCCACTGTAGGCCTGGTTGAACTCGATCGGGCAGCTGAACACCTGCCGGTAGCCCTGCAGGGGGCCGACCTGTTCGTGGCTGAAACGCACCAGATGCGGACGGATGGGGTGGTGCGTGATCCATTGGGTGGCGCTGACCACGGCGGCCAGCACGGCCTCGATCTGGTGAGGGCTGAAGGCCAGGTCCCCTTGGCGGGGGTGGTACACCAGCCAGCTCGCCTCGGGGCCGCTCAGCATCTGGAACCGACCGCCATCAGAGATCAGGGTCTGGTACTTCTGGATGATGTTGAACGCCTGACGCAGGTTGGCAGCCGATTGCAGAATGAAGCTGACGACGTTGAAGCTGGCCGGCCCGACCAGGGTGCCCGCCTTGAGGCCGAATGCGGGGTCGTGTGACAAGCGGGCTGCGGCTCGCCATAACCGGGTGATGTGGTCAATGGGCCAGCGATCCTGGGTGAGCTCGGCGGGGCGGATGCCAGCGGCTGTCAGCAGGGCGTGTTCGCTCAACCCTTGCCGGCGCGCTTCGCCCAGCACGGTTTGCACCCAGCTCATCGACACGGTGGCCTGCAAAGTCAATTCAACTGTCCTGTCAAGTCAATCTGATCGCATCATAAATCGCTAATCTGGGACCTCGTTCTGTGATGGAGGATTGAGGCTCATGGCTTCAGCTTTGCGTACCGATGTGCTGGTGGTGGGCGGCGGCCTGGCGGGCATCGTCACGGCCCTGGAATGCCTGCGTGCGGGCCAGCATGTGACCTTGGTGGACCGCGACACTCCTGAGCGCCTGGGCGGCCTGGCGCTGTGGGCCTTTGGGGGCATGGCCCTGGTGGGCACGCCCTTGCAGACCCGCATGAAGATTGCCGACTCGCCCGAGCGCGCCTTGCAGGACTGGGTGCGCTTTGGCGAGCTGGGCGAGGCCGATGTGTGGCCCCGGCGCTGGGCCGAGTACTACGTGCAGCATTCGCGCGCCCAGGTGTACGACTGGCTGCGGGCGCATGGGCTGAAGTTCATGCCGGCGGTGAACTGGGTCGAGCGCGGCTTGTACGGGGGCGGCAACAGCGTGCCGCGTTACCACGTGGTGTGGGGCACCTCGCGCGAACTGACGCGCTGCATGATTGCCGCCATGAAGGGTGCCGACCCCGGCGGGCGTTTGCAGGTGCTGAGCCGCCACCGCGTGACGAACCTGGAGCGCACCGGCGGGGCCTTGTCGGGCGCGGTGATGGTGAACGAAGCCACCGGGGCCGAGGTGCGTGTGCAAGCGCCCGTGGTGGTGCTGGCGATGGGCGGCATCAATGGCTCACATGCTGAGGTCGTGGCGAACTGGCCTGCGAACCGGCCACGGCCTGCCGCCATGCTCAACGGGGCCCACCCCTTTGCCGATGGCAAGCTGCACCACCTGGTGGCCGATGCCTTGGGTGGACAGATCACGCACGCGGGCGAGATGTGGAACTACGCCGCCGGCATCCCGCACCCGCAGCCGCATTTCGAAGGGCATGGCCTGTCGCTGATTCCGTGCAAGTCGGCGCTGTGGCTGGACCACACCGGCCGCCGCATCGGGCCGGAGCCGCTGGTGACGGGCTTTGACACCCATGATCTGTGCCAGCGCGTGGCGGCGCAGGCCCAGCCCTACACCTGGCAGCTGCTGAACTGGCGCATTGCCGCCAAAGAGTTCGCCATCTCGGGGGCCGAGCACAACCCGCGCATCCGCGACAAGCAGTTCGTGCGCTTTGTGTTCGAGATGCTCACGAGCAACGACCGCCTGGTGCGGCAGATGCAGCGCGAGAGCCCGCACTTCCTGGTCGATGACACGCTGCAGGGGCTGGCTCAAAAGATGAACGCCTTGACCCAGACTTTGTACGGCAAGCAGGACGTGAACCCCGCCGTGTTGCAGGCCACCGCCGACGCCTTTGATGCCAACTTTGCCCACGGCAGCAAGCTGCACAACGATGACCAGCTGCGCCGGGTGCAGCATGCGCGCCAATGGGGATCGGACAAGCTGCGCACCTGCGCGCCGGCGCCGTTGCAGATGAAGGGGGCGGGGCCGTTCATCGCCATCCACATGCAACTGATCACGCGCAAGAGCCTGGGTGGCCTGCAGACCGATTTGTACAGCCGGGTGCTCGATGGTCAGGGCCAGCCCGTGTCCGGTCTGTACTGTGTGGGAGAGGCCGCTGGCTTTGGCGGCGGCGGGGCCAATGGCAAGCGCTCGCTGGAGGGCACGTTTTTGCCCGGCTGCATCTTGACGGCGCGTGCTGCGGCGCGGCACATCACTGCGGGTTGAGTCATGGAAAGACAGCAACAGAACACCCCCCACATGGAGCCCGACTTCATCGTCATCGGATCTGGCCCAGCAGGCTGCGCCGTGGCATCGCGCCTGTCGGAAGACCCGCGCCACCAGGTGCTGCTGCTGGAAGCCGGGCCAGGGCAGCGCCAGGGCGTGCTGGGCAGCAATGCTGCACTGGCCCCGCTGGTCTATGGCATCAGGCCCAGCGCCTACAACTGGGGCTTTGACAGCCTGCCAGACCCAGGCCTCAATGGCCGCATCTCCTACAACCCGCTGGGGCGCGGCCTGGGCGGGGGCACCACGCTGAACACGCTGATGTACCTGCGCGGCCACCCGCACGACTACGACGGCTGGGCCCAGGCAGGCAACCCAGGCTGGGGCTGGAGCGATGTGCTGCCCTACTTCAAGAAAAGCGAGAACAACCAGACCTTCAGCAGCCCAGGCGACCCTCACCACGGGCAGGAAGGCCCGGTGTGGGTGGAGGAGCTGCGCACCGACAACCCCTGGCACGCCACGCTGCGCCAGGCCTGCCAGGAGGCGGGCTGGCCCTACAACCCCGATCTGAACGGCGCGGCGCACGAAGGCTTTCGTCCCACGCAGGTGATGATGAAAGGCGGCGAGCGCCACCATGCCGGCCAAGCCTACATCCTGCCGCACCTGGGCACGCGTCCCAATCTGCAACTGCAGTGCGACAGCCCGGTCACGCGCGTGCTGTTCGAGGGGCGGCGCGCCGTGGGCGTGGAGGTGGTGCAGGGCGGAATCAAGCGCCAGATCCGTGCGCGCAAGGAGGTCATTGTCTCCAGCGGTGGCCTGCTCTCGGCCAAGCTGTTGCAGCTCTCGGGCGTGGGCGATGGTGCTTTGTTGCAGCGCATGGGCATTCCTGTGGTGGCGCACCTGCCTGCCGTGGGGCAGCACCTGCAAGACCATGTGGACGTGATCCTGGGGCACCACATTCCAGGCGACCCCCACCTGCTCGGCCTCACGCCCACCGGCGCGCTGAACCTGTGGCGCGCCATTCGCCGCTGGCGCCAGGAGCGTCGGGGCATGTGCACGACCAACTTTGCCGAAGTCACGGGCTTCATGCGTTTGGGTCAGGACTCGCCCCTGCCCGAGATCCAGTACGAGTTCGTCGTCGCTCTGGCCATGGACCACGGGCGCGACGTGTACGCCAAGCATGGCATGTCCACCCATGTGCTGCTGCTGCACCCCAAAAGCCGTGGCAGCGTGCAGATTGCCAGTCCGCGCTGGGAAGATGCGCCCGCCATCGACTACCGCTACTTCTCGCACCCCGACGACCTGGCCACCATGGTGGCCGGTGTGCGCCGCGTGCTGCAGGTGTACGACACACCGACGCTCAAAAGCCGCGTCAAGGCCGACCTGCGCACCGCGAACTGCCGCACCGATGAGGACTACGCCCAGTTCTGCCGCAACGTGGCGGGCACCAACTACCACCCCACCAGCAGTTGCCGCATGGGGCCGGATGCGGCCACGAGCGTGGTCGATGCGCGATTGTGCGTACACGGCCTGCAGGGGCTGCGTGTGATCGACAGCTCCATCTTCCCCACCATTCCCGGTGGCAACACCACCGCGCCCAGCTACATGGTGGGCGAAAAAGGCGCGGCCATGCTGCAAGAGGACTGGTCATGATGGCACCCACGCATGCCGCACCGAAAGCCCCGCAATGAGCCACACACCCTTGCCTGATCACATCCCCCAAGCCCTGCGCGACTGCTTCAGCGCGCAGCGCGCCGCCTTTCAGAACGCACGCTGCCCCAGCCTGCAAGAGCGCCGCCAAGACCTGCGCGCGCTGCACCGCCTGCTGCTGGAAAACCGCGACGCCTTGGTCGACGCGGTGAACCGGGACTTCGGCTGCCGCAGCCGCTTCGAGACCCTGATGACCGAGCTGCTGCAAGGCCAGGAAGCGGCGTTGGACGCCATCAAACACCTGCCGAGCTGGATGAAAAGGCAAAGGCGCGCGCTCGACATCACCCAGTATCCGCTGGCCAGTGCTTACGTGATGCCCCAGCCCCTGGGCGTGATCGGCATCGTCGTGCCCTGGAACTTTCCCATCGGCATGGCGGTGCAGCCCATGATTGCCGCACTGGCCGCAGGCAACCGCGTGATGGTGAAGATGTCGGAGAACTCCGCCCACCTCGCGCGCCTGCTACAAAGCCTGCTGCCGCGCTACTTCGCGGCAGACAAGGTGAGCCTGTTTCAGGATGCGGGCGAGGATGGCCAGAGCGTGGGGCCGCTGTTCACGCAACTGCCGTTCAACCACCTGTTCTTCACTGGCTCACCGCAAACAGGCAAGGCCGTGATGGCCAATTGCGCCGCCAACCTCACGCCTGTCACGCTGGAGCTGGGTGGCAAGTCGCCCGCCATCGTCGCGCCTGATTACCCCCTGGACACCGCCGCCGAACGCATCATGTGGGTCAAGATGCTCAACGCCGGGCAGATTTGCACCAACGTCGATTACCTGTTTGTGCCTGAAGGCCAGGAGCAGGCCTTCATCAGCCACGCGCAAAAAATCCTCGCACAGCGCTATCCCGATCTGCTGAACGGCGACTACACCGCCATCATCGACCAGCGCCAGTATGAGCGCTTGCAGGCCATGCTGGCCGATGCGATGGCGCAAGGCGCGCAGGCCGTGCCGTTGATGCCGGGGCACACCGGCGACCCAGCGCGGCGCATCATGGCGCCCATCGCGCTCTTGAACGTCCACGACGGCATGCAGGTCATGCAGCGCGAGATTTTCGGCCCCTTGCTGCCGATTCGCACCTATCGGCAAAAGGAAGACGTGGTGCAGTACATCAACGACCGGCCCAACCCGCTGGCGCTGTACTTGTTCAGCCACGAGCGCAGCCTGCAAGACTATTACCTCAGCCAGACACTGTCGGGCGGCGTCACGCTCAACGACACGCTGCTGCACGCCGGGCAGCACAGCCTGCCCTTTGGCGGCGTGGGCGCGAGCGGCATGGGGCATTACCACGGGCGAGAGGGCTTCCTGACCTTCTCCAAGCTGCGCCCGGTGTTTCAGCAAGGGCTGCTGCGCACGGTGGACTTTTTGCAGCCACCGTATGGCGGACTGGCCAGCAAGATGCTGAGCGTCATGCTGTGGCGCAACCGCTGAGCGCTGCGGGCACATCCAAGAGCGCACCCCAACATCCAAGGAGTACCCATGCAAGGTGACATTGTTTCCGGCGTTTTGCTACCCCTGATCCTCGCTTTCATCATGTTCTCTCTGGGGCTGGGCCTGACGGTGCGCGACTTTCAGCGCATCCTTGAGCAGCCTCGGGCCTTGCTGGTGGGGGCCTTTTGCCACTTCGTGCTGCTGCCGCTGGTGTGCTACCTGATGATCACCGCCATGGGCGTGACTGGCGCGTTTGCCGTCGGGTTCATGATTTTGGCGGCCTGCCCGACCGGCTCCACCTCGAACTTGCTGACCTACCTGGCGCGCGGCGATGTGGCACTGGCGCTGAGTTTCACGGCGGTGGCCAGCGTGTTGACGATCTTCACGCTGCCGGTGGTGGTGACGTGGGCCCTGGCGCACTTCATGGCCGCCGAGCGGGCGGTGAACGTGCCGGTGGGCCTGATGATGGGGCAGGTGGCGCTGGTGCTGGGACTGCCGGTGAGCTTGGGCATGGTGGCACGCCACCGCTGGACGGCGTGGGCCCTGCGGTTTGAGCCGCGCGCCACACGCATCGCCACCGTGCTGTTTGTGCTGATCGTGGTGCTGGCCGTGGTCAAGAACTGGGGCTTGCTGGGCGACAACTTCGCCAAACTGGCCCCCCTTGCGCTGGTGCTGAACCTCACCATGCTGGGCGTGGGTTTTGCCGTGGCCTGGCTGGCCCGCCTCTCGCGCAGCCAGTCGATCACGCTGGGCATCGAGACAGCGGTGCAGAACGCCGCCTTGGCGCTGGTGATTGCCAGCACGGTGCTGCAGGACGATGCCATGGCCATTCCCGGTGCCCTGTATGGTGTGCTGATGTATGCGGGCGGTTTGCTGTTCGCGTTCACCATGCGCCGCTTCATGGGGGCGCCCGTTGTGGCGCAGCCCCCGCACTGACATCAGACCGACAACGAGGAGAACACCATGAATGGTGCGCAAGCTTTGATGAAGACCCTGGCCGATGCCGGGGTGGAAGTGTGTTTCAGCAACCCCGGCACGTCCGAGATGCACTTTGTGGCCGCGCTGGACCACGAGCCGCGCATGCGTGCCGTGCTGACGCTGTTTGAAGGTGTGGCCACGGGTGCCGCCGATGGCTATGCCCGCATGGCCGGCAAGCCTGCCGCCACGCTGCTGCACCTGGGCTGCGGTCTGGGCAACGGTCTGGCCAACCTGCACAACGCGCGCAAGGGACGCGTGCCGGTCGTCAACATCGTGGGCGACCACGCCACGCACCACGTGCAGTACGACGCGCAACTGCAGTCCGACATCGAGACCGTGGCGCGCAATGTGTCGAAGTGGGTGCGCACCTCGCAGAGCACGGCGGCGCTGTGCCAGGACGCTGTCGAGGCGGTGGCCGCGTCGATGGGCCCGCCCGGGCAGGTCGCCACGCTCATCTTGCCGGCTGACGTGTCGTGGAGCGAAGGCGGCGTGCCGGCCCCCATGCCGACGCTGACGGTGCCGCCGGTGGCCGACGATGCGGTGGTGGCGACCATTGCGAAGGCCCTGCAGGGCGGCGGCAAGACCGCCATGTTGCTGGGCGCACGTGCCCTGCGCGAGCCGGCCCTGATGGCGGCCGCCCGCATTGCCGCGAAAACCGGGGTCAAGCTGTACGCCGAGGTGTTCCCCACCCGCATCGAGCGCGGTGCCGGCCTGCCCCATGTGGAGCGCATTGCCTATCTGGCCGAGCTGGCCTCGACGCAGCTGGCGGGCTTGAAGCACCTGGTGCTGGTCGATGCCAAGTCGCCGGTGTCCTTCTTCGCCTACCCCGGCAAGCCCAGCGACCTGGTGCCCGAGGGCTGCACGGTGCACCGCCTGGCCACTTACGAGCAAGACGCCGTGGCGGGCCTGGACAAGCTGGTGGCCGCGCTGGGTGCGCAGGACGTTCAGCCTGAACTGCAGACCCCGCAGCGCCCCGAGCGCCCGAGCGGCGAGCTCAGCGCCGAGAAGGTGTGCCAGGCCATCGGGGCCCTGTTGCCCGAGCGGGCCATCATCGTGGACGAGGCCCAGACCTCGGGTGTGAAGCTGCCGACCTTCACGCGCGGTGCCCCCCGCCATGACGTGATCACCTTGACGGGTGGGGCCATTGGCCAGAGCCTGCCCAATGCCGTGGGCGCGGCCATTGCCTGCCCGGACCGCCCCGTGCTGGCGCTGGTGGGCGATGGCTCGGCCATGTACACGGTTCAGGCGCTGTGGACGATGGCGCGCGAGCAGCTCAACGTCACCACCGTCGTCTTCAACAATAAATCCTACGCCATCTTGAACATGGAGCTGCAGCGTGTGGGCGCCACCGGCAAGGGCGACAAGGCCCGCTCACAGCTGGACATTGGCAACCCCGGTCTGGACTTCGTGCAGCTGGCGCAGGGCATGGGCGTGCAGGCGGTGCGTGTCACCACGGCCGAGGAGTTCAACCGCGCCTTGGAGCAAGCCCTGCGCACCCCCGGGCCGTTCCTGATCGAGGCCGTGGTGCCCAACGCCTACACCGGGCTGAAGCTCAAGGTGCTGCCGCACGTGCTCAATGCGCTGGGCAGCCTGCCGCAGCCGCTGGCGCAGGCGATCAAGCGCAAGGTGGCGCCGTGATGGTAGAGATTGGCGACTGAGGGGCGCAGCGGCCCGGGGTCAGCACGCCACCAGGGGGGCTGTGGCCCGGGTGGACACGGGATGAACGCGAGCCCGATGTCGCCACACCGGACGTGGCAGATGCCAGTGGTCGGCCATGCGGTGGACCAGGGTCTGCTCGCCCGGGTCGATGTGGTGATCGGATTCGACCAGCGTGGCGCACAGATCGAGCAGGATCAGGCGCAGGCCGGTGTCGTCGATCTCGTCGAGCATGGCGTGCCAGCCGGAT
>JAGNPA010000125.1 GCA_017989885.1 Aquabacterium sp. | reverse complement strand
GGCTGGGGGCATCATGGCGGGCGTGGGCTCTGACATCGTGGTGGTGTCGGGGGTGCGCAATGGTGAGCCTTTCCGCATGGAAGTCGATTTCCCCAAGGTGTTCGCCTCCCAGGGCACCGAAGAGGACATGCAGCTGCAAAACGGCGACACCATCTGGGTGGACCGTGCCCCCCAGATCTATGTGTACGGTGAAGTGCAGCGTCCAGGCGCTCAGGTGCTGGTGCGTGACACGACGGTGCTGCAGGCCCTGGCCACCGCGGGTGGCCTGACCTTGCGCGGCACCGAGCGGGGCATCAAGGTGCACCGCCGCGATGCCTCTGGCCAGGTCAAGATCATCTCGCCGGGCATGAACGACAAGTTGCAGCCGGCAGACATCATCTACATCAAGGAAAGCCTGTTCTGATCAGGCCTGCCTGGGGCAGGGCCTGAAGCGTCAGGCCTTGCGTTCCCACGCCGCGGCATAGAAGCCGTCGGTGGTGTGACGGTGGGGCCACAGGCGCAGGTGGCCGGCTTCCGTGACCAGCGTTTCGGCCTGGGCCACGCCGGCCTTGTCCAGCTGCTCTTTCGCGTCCAGCAGCACGAAGTCCGGATGGCTTTCGCTGAAGGCGTTGGCAATGATCTCGTTCTCGGCGGGCATCAGGCTGCAGGTGGCGTACACCAGGCGGCCGCCCGGCTTGAGCAGGCGCGCGGCGCTGTTCAGAATGGCCGTCTGCTTGACCTGCAACTCTTCCACCGCCTTGGGGCTTTGACGCCACTTCAGGTCGGGGTTGCGGCGCAGGGTGCCCAGGCCTGAGCAGGGCGCGTCCACCAGCACCCGGTCGATCTTGCCGCGCAGGCGCTTGATGCGCTCGTCGTTCTCGTGCGCGATTTGCGTGGCGTACACGTTCGACAGACCACTGCGGGCCAGACGCGGTTTGAGGTTTTCCAGGCGATGGCCTGATACGTCGAAGGCGTAGAGGCGACCGGTGTTGCGCATCATGGCGCCCAGGGCCAGGGTCTTGCCACCGGCGCCGGCGCAGAAGTCCACCACCATTTCACCGCGCTTGGCCCCCGTGAGCAGGGCCAGCAGCTGGCTGCCTTCGTCCTGCACTTCCACGTCGCCGCCGGTATAGAGCGGCAGCTTTTGCAGCGCCGGCTTGCCCTGGATGCGGATGCCGATGGGGGAGTAGGGCGTGGGCTCAGCGGCGATGTTGGCCGCGGCCAGCGCTTCGATCACGGCCTCGCGCTTGGCCTTGACGGCGTTGACGCGCAGGTCCAGCGGGGCGCCGGCCGAGAAGGTGTCCACCAGCGCCCAGAACTCTTCATCGCTCAGTTGGGCGCGCAGGCTGTTGGAGAGCCAGTCGGGCAGGTTGTGGCGCAGCTTGTCGGGCATGGCGTCACGATCAACCGCCTGGGTGCGCGTGACCCAGGTGGCTTCATCGACCGTCATGGCCTTTTTCAGGACGTGCGGCTCACCTTGCCAGGCCAGGATGGCCAGACGGCGATCCATGGGGCCGTGTCCGGATTGGGCCAGGTTGGCCCACAGCAGACGCTGGCGCAGCACCGCGTAGGCGGTTTCGGCCAGGGCGTGGCGCTCGCGCTGCCCCAACTCCTTGTGGCTGCGGAAAAAGTAGGAAACGATGCTGTCGGCGGGGGCGTCAAGCTTGAGCACCTCATGGACGAGTCGTGCGGTGAGGTCGAGAAGGGCGTTCGGATGCATGGGGCGGATTATCCCGGTTTCGCTCCCATTCGGGGGGCGCCCACGCGTGTTTCAGTCGTTCTTGCCACCGACCCGGGCGTGCCATGTCGCGCAGCATGGCCACCCACTCGTGGATCGTCAGCCAGATCGGGTTGTGGCTGCGCACCTGGCGCACCAGGCCGTAGTCGGGCGCTTCGGTCTCAGGGACGAAGGTGCCGAACAGGCGATCGAACACGATCAGGGTGCCGCCGTAGTTCTTGTCGATGTAGCGCGGGTTGCGGCCGTGGTGGGCCCGGTGGTGCGAAGGCGTGTTGAAGATGAACTCGATGGGCGCGGGCAGTTGGCCAATCCACTGCGTGTGCACGAAGAACTGGTAGGCCAGGTTGATGGACAGCGCAAACAGCACCCAGCGTGGCTCGAAGCCCAGCCACACCAGCGGCGTGTAGAACAGCCAGTTGCCGGCAAAGCTGTAGAGCCAGCTCTGGCGCATGGCCGTGGTGAAGTTCATGTGCTCGGAGCCGTGGTGCACCACGTGCGCGCACCAGAACCAGCGGATGCGGTGGCTGGCGCGGTGGAAGGCGTAGTAGCAAAGCTCCACGCCCAGGAAGAGGGCGGCGAAGGTCCAGGGCGTGATGGCGATGGTGGTGAGGCGATGGCCGTAGACGAACGCCATGGCGGGCAGCACCAGCGTGAGCACGATCACCACGTCCAGCAGCATGTAGACGCCGCCGAGGTTGAGGCTGTCAAGCGCATCGCGCAGTTCGTAGACAGGCCGGACGGCCTGCCGGTCGCGGCGCCGAAAGCGCAGCCACTCGGTCAACACCGTCAGCAGGAACAGTGGGGCCAGCAGCACCAGCAGCCACTCGCGCAGGTCGGAGTGGCCGAGCCAAGTGGGCAGCGTGAACGGCAGCTGGATGTGCCAGACGGCAAGCAAGGTGGCAAGGTCGGTCATGGTGGCGAGTCGGCAAACAGGCGTTCAGCTTGCCGTGTCACGGGTGGTCTTTCTTGACCAATCGCGCCAAAGTGGCACCTGCGCCATGAGGCTCGTCCCGATGGTGGCCTGACGCCGGGGGCGGCATGATGGGCCCAGGATTTGTGAAAGCCCCATGGTCGACACCCGCGTTGCCTCGTCTTACGTTCAGCTCTTGCAGGAGTACCTGGTGCGCCAGGGACTGGACCCGCTGCGGGTGCTGGGTGAGGCGCCGGAGCCCGAGGCCCACTTTGTGCCCATGGCGACCTGGCAGCGCTGGCTGGCCCGTGTGGACGCGCTGGAGCAGCGGCCCGGCCTGGGGCTGCGCATCGCCGAAGGCATCGGGCCACGGCACTTTGGGGTGGTGGGCCATGCGGCCCTGGCTTGCGCGACGCTGGGCGAGGCCCTGCAGCGGCTGGAGCGCTTTCATGCCTCGGTGTACGACGCCAACCCGGCCCAGGTGCAACTGGGGCCGCAAGGGGTGACGGTGGAGTGGGGCGTGGCGCGTGGCCGGCCGGGGGCGCTGGTGGACGAAACCGCGATCGCGTCGCTCGTCCAGCTGGCCCGTGACATGACCGGGCGGTACTGGCCAGTGCGCGAGGTGTGTTTCGTGAACCCGCCCCCTGCGTGGGTCCAGCCGTATGCCGATTTCTTCGGGGGCGCGGTGCGGTTTGAGGCTGATTGCACCCGCCTGGTGTTCAGCGCCGAGGTGCTGAATCTGCCGCTGCGCAAATCGGACCCGGCCCTGCTGGCGCTGCTGGACCGGCAGGCCGAGGCCGTGCTGGCCGAGGTGTCGCGGGTGCCGGCGGTGGTGGACGCCTGGCGCCGCACCCTGGTTCCGCTGATCCGTGAGGGGCGCACCGGTCTGGCAGCCCTGGCCGAGGCGCATCACACCAGTGTGCGCAGCCTGCAGCGTCGTCTGGCCGAGCAGGGCACCTCGTTTCAGCAACTGCTCGACGACACGCGCCGCCACCTGGCCGAGGGCCATCTGAAAAATGCCCGGCTGGACGTGGCCGAGATCGCCCTGCTGCTGGGCTACTCTGAACAAAGTGCCTTCACGCGGGCGTTTCGCAGCTGGACCGGGGTCACCCCGGCGCTGTGGCGTCGGCAGCATCTGCTGGACGCGGCTTGAAAGATGAACCCGATGACGAACCTCGCTGCCTGTGAGCCCTGCCTGCCACCTCCGCCGCCGTCGGTGGTGAACGATGGCGAGTTGGCCAGCGGACGCTATGCCGGGCGGATCGCGCGCATCGACTGGTCGGGGCTGCGTGCCGCGCAACAGCGCTCGGCCTGGTGGCGCCGATGTCACCACAAGCGCTGGCAGTACGTGGGCCTGGCCGCCGAGCACTGGTTCATCGGGCTGGCCATCGTGGACCTGGGCTGGGCCATGTCGGCCTTTGTCTATGTGTTTGACCGCCAGCGCCGGCAGGTGGTGCTGGACTGGTCGCAAGACGGTTTGCCCGGGCTGTCCGGTTGGGTGCGGGATCAGCCCGTGCAAGGCGGGGAGGCGCGGTTTCGGGGCCTCGGCGCCGAGTTGTGCATCCGCCCTGTGGCGCCAGAGGTGGCGTCGGACGCGCTGGCCGTTCGTGTGGTGGCAGGGGGGCTGCGTCTGCAGGTGGAGCTGGATCTGAGCCGAGCACCCCCGTTTCTGCTGGCGGTGGGGCCGGTGCAGGGCGGCCTGGGCCATGCCACGCAGAAATCACCTGGCCTGCCGGCCACTGGCTGGTTCGAGCTGAACGGGCAGCGGCATGTGCTGCAAGGGGCCACCGGCAGCCTCGACAGCTCCAATGGGCTGCTGGCGCGAGAGACGGCGTGGCGCTGGGCGTCTGCGCATGACGGGCGCCTGGGTTTCAACCTGCAGCAAGGCTACTTTGGCGACCAGGAAAATGTGCTGTGGCTGGATGGGGCCTTGCTGCCCTTGGGCGCGGCCACGTTTGTGTTCGACCCGGCCCGACCGCTGGCACCCTGGCACATCCACACCGACGATGGCCTGCTGGACCTGCGCTTCCGGCCCGAGGGCGCGCGTCAGGCGCGGCGCGATGTCTGGATCGCGGCCAGTGACTACATCCAGCCGGTGGGCACCTTCCACGGTTGGGTGCGGGCCGCGCCAGGTGGACCAACCCTTCCGGTCGAGGGCCTGCTGGGGGTGACGGAAGACCATCGCTCGCGCTGGTGAGATCGCACTGTCTTTGATGCAGGTCCAAAAAGGGCATTTGGGGCTGTCATGCACGTGTGAGCCGCTTGGCGCACAATCGGCGCCCGTGCAGCACCTTGTCGGGCGCTCACCTGTGTCGAGAGGAGAGGATTTTGCCCGGTATGACCTTGCATCAACGCTTGCGCAATCTGGATGTCGCACGCCTGCGTGGCATGAAGCGCGGCATCGAGAAGGAAGGCCTGCGCGTCGCGCCGGACGGTACTTTGGCGCGCACGCCGCACCCTGTGGCGCTGGGCTCGGCCCTCACCCACCCGCACATCACCACCGATTTCAGCGAGTCGCAGCTGGAACTGGTGACGGGCGTGCACGACCGGGTCGAAGCCTGCCTGAGCGAACTCACCGCCGTGCACCGCGTGGTGCTGCAGTCGCTGGGCGACGAGTCCATGTGGGCGGCGAGCATGCCCGGTCTGCTGCCCTCTGATGCGGAGATCCCGATTGGCTATTACGGGACCTCGAATGTCGGTCAGGCCAAGCGGGTGTACCGCCTGGGTCTGTCGCACCGCTACGGCTCGCGGATGCAGACGATCTCTGGCATCCATTACAACTGGTCGTTCCCGGGCACCGACAGCGCCGACTACTTCGCGCTGATCCGCAATTTCCGTCGGCACTCTTTCTTGCTGCTGTGCCTGTTTGGCGCCTCGCCTGCGGTGACCTCCGCCTTTGCGGCCGGCCAGCCTCATGGCCTGGACACGCTGAGCGATGACACGCTCTATCTGCCCTACGCCACCTCGCTGCGCATGGGGCGTCTGGGTTACCAGAGCGACGCGCAGTCAGCCCTGTGCGTGAGCTACAACGACCTGGAAGGCTACGCCAACTCGCTGCAGGAAGCGCTGACCGTGCCGTATCCGCCCTACGAGGCCATCGGCATCCGTGACGGGCAGGGCGGCTATCGCCAGCTGGCGACCAGCCTGCTGCAGATCGAGAACGAGTTCTACAGCACGATCCGGCCCAAGCGGGTGATCCGCTCGGGCGAACGCCCTCTGCATGCCCTGCGCGAGCGCGGCGTGGAGTACGTGGAGGTGCGCTGCATGGACCTCAATCCCTTCCTGGATGTGGGCATCGACGCGCACACAGTGCGTGTGCTGGACGTGTTCCTGCTGCACGCGCTGTTGTCCGACAGCCCGCCCGACAGCCCGGAAGAGGTCCGCACCCTGCAGGCCAACCACCTGCTGGCGGCTTCGCGAGGGCGTGAGCC
>JAGNPA010000124.1 GCA_017989885.1 Aquabacterium sp. | reverse complement strand
CTGCGCGGCCGGGTCGGCCTCGGTCGAGGCCAGCTCAGCCAGCTCAGCCAGATCAAGCTCGGCGTCCGCGCTCGGGTCCTGGGCGGCTTGGGCCAAGGCCTCGGCCCCGGTCAGCGCCGCGGGTTTGGCTTGCGGCAGCATGCCTGCCAACCACGCCATCATGCCCGCCGGATCACCGGCCACAGGCTTGGCCTCACGGTTGGATTCGGGGGCCTCGGCCGCACGCTCTGCCTCGGCTACCGGACGGGGCTTGCCAGACTCGACCGGCCGTTCGGCATGCCGCGACACCTCGGCACGCTCTGCCTGGGCCTGCTGGGCCTGGGGCGGCAATTTGCCTGCCTGCGCGCCCTGCTCGGCGGCCTGGGCAGCCTGCTGCGCAGCGCGCTGGGTGGCCTGGGCCTGCTGGCGCGCACGGGTCAGCGTCTGCTCATGGGCGCGTGCCGCAGCCTGGGCCTTGGCCGCCGGGTCGTTGGACGGCGCCTGACGCTCGGCGGCTTTGGCCGGTGCCTTGGGCGCAGGTGCCGCTTGGGCAGCGGCGTTCTGCTGGCTCATCAGGCTGGCAAAACTCTGGGAAGCCGACGGTGCTTGCGCGCCGCGGGCCTGTGCCTGCAAGCGAGCGACCATTTCGCTGGCGCCCGACACGCCGCCCTGGCCCGGACGATTCGTCACAGATGATTTGATCGGTGTGCTCATGTCCAAGCCCTTACAAAGATGAACTGGCCAGCGGGTTGACACCACCGGGCATCGACGCCGACAGGCGCGAGGCCCGCGAAGCCATTTCGTCGGTCGCCTTTTGCTCCTGACGAGACAGGCGCGCGCGCTGCTCCAGCAAACGCTTGTCGATCAGCTTGGACACGGCGGCCACGCGGCGCTCCCGCTCGATCAACTCCAGCCGACTGCGCTCCATCAAGGTCTGGGCCTGGGCCACCTGCTGGTCCTGCGCGCCCACGGCATCGCCGAGGCGCTGCATGAAGTCCTGATAGCAACGCACGATCTCCATCCCGCCGGACTGGCGAAACTGCGCCTGCCAGCGGTTCTGGTAGTCGTGGCGCCAGTCGGTGAGGGACTGCGCCTGCTGGCGCGCCGCCTCGTAGGCCTTGCGCCGGGCCTCGTGCGCAGCGACGGCCTCGTCCCGGGCCTTCTCGGCGGCCTCCAGCACGATCAGCAACGATTGCGTGGCACTCATGAACCTGTCTCCCGCCCCCATCAGGGGCTCTTCTCAGCCTATCACTGCGCGACGATCTGGTGAAGGCCTTCCACACTGTCCGGCATGTGGGCCGGCGTGTGCATGCCTTGCTGCAACAAGCCCACCATCGCCGGGTGCGAACGCACGGCCTGGTCCAGATCGTGATCGTGTCCGGGCACATAGGCCCCCAACTGGATCAGATCGCGGGCCTTGCTGTACTTGGACCACAACTGACGGAATCTGCGCGCATCATCGATATGTTGAGGCTCCGCGACATTCGTCATCACCCGAGAAGCGGACCTTTCTATGTCAATTGCTGGAAAATGTCCGGATTCCGCAAGTTCACGGGACAAGACGATGTGCCCGTCGAGGATGGCGCGGGCCGCATCGGCGATCGGATCCTGCTGGTCATCGCCCTCGGACAGCACGGTGTAGAACGCCGTGATGGAGCCGTGGCCGTTCAGACCGTTGCCACTGCGCTCGACCAACTGAGGCAATTTGGCAAAACACGAGGGCGGATAGCCCTTGGTGGCCGGTGGCTCCCCAATGGCCAGGGCAATTTCACGCTGTGCCATCGCATAGCGGGTCAGCGAGTCCATGAGCAGCAGCACGTGCAGGCCCTGGTCGCGGAAATGTTCGGCAATGGCCGTGGCGTAGTTGGCGCCCTGCATCCGCGTCAGCGGCGGCGCATCGGCGGGCGCGGCCACCACCACCGAGCGGGCCAGCCCTTCTTCGCCCAGGATGTCCTCGATGAACTCCTTGACCTCGCGGCCCCGCTCGCCAATCAGCCCGACCACGATCACATCGGCCTGGGTGTAACGCGCCATCATGCCCAGCAGCACGCTCTTGCCCACGCCCGAACCCGCAAACAGGCCCAGACGCTGACCGCGTCCCACCGTGAGCATGGCGTTGATCGCCCTCACCCCGGTGTCCAGCGACTGGCGCACCGGGTCCCGGTCCATCGCATTGATGGCACGGCGCACCAGCGGCTCGCTGCGCACGTCCCGCAGCGGCCCTTTGCGGTCCATCGGCTCGCCCTGGGCATTGACCACCCGGCCCAGCAGTCCGTCACCAATGGGCATGTGACGGGTGCGGTCTTCGCTGCGCCGCCACGGGTGGTTCACCTGCCCCAGCCTCGGCGGGTTCACGGGCGTGCTCACGGGCACCACCCGGGCACCACTGGACAGGCCATGCACCTCGGCCGTGGGCATCAGGTAAGCCCGGTCACCGGCAAAGCCCACCACCTCGCCCAGCACCGGCGTTTTCTCGACGCGGCTCTCTGAATGGATCTCGCACACTGCGCCCACGGGCAGGCGCAAACCGGCCGCCTCCAGCACCAGACCGGCCACGCGCACCAGCTTGCCCTGGCTCTCCAGCGGCATGGGCGTGGCCGCACAGCGGTCCAGGTCGTCCAGATACCGGTTCCAGCTGTCCAACAGGGTGCTTTTGGCCCGAGCGTTCATGCCAAACCTGCGTCATCCGGGGCCTCGGCCCTCGGGTTCCCTTCGCCACGCACGCCCTCGTCCTGGCGACGCGGCTCACGCGCGGTCGGCACACGGCTCTCATGCCCGCCGAGCCAGGGCGCCTGATGGCCCATGGCGCCCGCCGCCCGCTCCCAGCGCGCCTCCACCGTGGCGTCCACCAAGGCAATGTCGGAGTCGACCAGGCAGCCCCCACGCCGAATCGACGCATCCGCCACCAGGCGTGCCCCCCGCGACTGCAAAATCTCATCCAGACGACCCTGCACCACCGCGTGATCCTCCGGATGCAGGCGCACCACGATCTGACGGGCCGAGCTCAGCAGTGCCGACAAGGCCTCCTCGGCCACCTCGACCACCAGCTCAGGCCGCTCGATCAGCTCGCTGCGCACCACCTGTCGCGCCAGCTCCAGCGACACCCCGGCGACACGACCCGCCAGTTGCTGCTCCAGGGCATCCAGGCGTTGCTGCATCGCCTCGACCAGTCCGCCCACCTGCTCGTTCATGTAGCGGGCCATCTGCTCCGCCTGCGTCTGCTTGTAGCTTTCCAGCGCAGCCAAGCCATTGCGATACCCGTCCTGATAGCCGCTCTGGCGAGCTGCCTCGATCAGGGTTTCCGTGTCGGGTGCCGGTTCGGCTGCTGCCTGCGCTGCCGCACGCGCCGCCTCGTCGGCTTGCGCCTGGGCCAGTGCCTCGGCCTCGGCCTGGCCCGGCACGCCCCCCACAATCGGACGCCAGTTCGGCGAACGCGGCGTGGCAGCACCACCCGCAGGCTTGGCGCCCTGCGCTGCCGGCTTGCCCGCAGACTGCCCGGCTTTCATCGTCGGCCGAATCTCGGCGGCGGCACGCTCGGCCAGGGTCGGCTTGCGCACGCCCCCTTCTTCCGCCGCATTCGGCGCCTGGGGCTGCTCAAAGGTCTCCGGATTCCAGACGGCAAACGCCCCCAGCTCCTCGCGGGGAATGAAGCGCGCGTACGGGTTGGAGGGCGATCCCCCACCCGGCTGACCCGGCTGGCCCGGCTTAGACGTACTCATCGTCGCCTCCACCACCCATCACGATCTGGCCTTCGTCAGCCAGACGGCGCACGATCTTGAGCAACTCCTTCTGCTCGGCCTCGACCTCGGACAGCTTGACCGGCCCACGCGACTCCAGGTCTTCGCGCAGCGTCTCGGCCGCACGGCTCGACATGTTCTTGAACACCTTCTCGCGAATCTCGGGCGACGCCCCCTTGAGCGCGATGATGAGCGACTCGGTCTGCACTTCCTTGAGCAGAGACTGAAAGCCCTTGTCGTCCAGCTTGATCAGGTCGTCGAAGGTGAACATGTTGTCCATGATCCGCTGTGCCAGGTCGCCGTCGGCCTCACGGATGTAGTCCAGCACCGAAGTCTCGATGCTCGAACCCATCATGTTGATGATCTCGGCGGCCGGCTTGACACCACCCAGCGACGACTTGCGGATCTGCTGACCACCTGCCAGCACCTTGGACAGCACCTCGTTGAGGTCCTTCAAGGCCGAAGGCTGGATGCCATCGAGCGTGGCGATGCGCACCATCACCTCGTTGCGCTGACGTTCGGGGAAAAACTTGAGCACCGACGAAGACTGGTCCGGGTCCAGGTGCACCAGGATGGCCGCCACAATCTGTGGGTGCTCGTTGCGCAGCAGTTCGGCCACCGAACCCGCATCCATCCACTTCAGGCTCTCGATGCCGGTGACGTCACTGCCCTGGATGATGCGATCGATCAGCAGATTGGCCTTGTCGTCGCCCAGCGCCTTGCGCAACACCGCCTTGATGTACTCGTCGTTGTCGGCCACGAGGACGCCCATCTCGGTGGACTCCTTGGCAAAACGGTCCAGCACGTTGCCGATGCGCTCCTTGGTCACCGCCTTCATGCGGGCAATGGCCTCCCCCAGATGCTGAACTTCCTTGGGTTCGAGATGCTTGAAGACCTCTGCGGCCTCCTCCTCACCCAGCGACATCAGCAGGATGGCTGCATCTTCCACACCTTTATCGTCCATGACGCGCGTCCTTGCTCAATTGTTCATCCAGCCACGCACCACGTTGGCCATCGCCTGCGGGTTGCCACGGGCCAGAGCGCGTGCGGACTCCAGTCGACGATCGGCGCCAGGTGCCTCCAGGGCAGCCAGCGGCTGACCATCCGGCCCCAGCACCATGCCCGACCCAGGCAAAGCAGGCAACTCCTGCGCATCGTCGACGACAGCGCTGAGCTTACCTTGCTCCACCTCGTCTACGGGCACCGGCCGGGCCGCCTTGATGGCCGGACGGATGGCGCCAAACACCACGATCAAGGCCGCCAGGGTCAAGGCCCCCGGCACGGCCAGGGTGCGGATCAGGTCCACCGTCTCGGGCTGCTGCCACATGGGGGTGTCCACGGGCTCGTCCTTGACGACCTGGAACGGCGTGTTCACCACCTTGATGGAGTCACCGCGACGGTCGTCCACGCCAATCGCTTCACGCACCAGGGCCGTCAGCTTCTCCAGTTCCTCGTCCGGGATCGGCTGCGTGGTGGTCTTGCCCTTGGCATCGGTGAGCGTGCGGTGGTTCAGCACCACCGCGGCGTTCAAACGCTTGATGTTGCCGGTGGCGCTGCGCGTCACGCGCACCGTCTTGTCCACCTCGTAATTGGTCACAGCCTCACGGCGGCCATTGGTCTGCGCGCTGCCGTTGACCTGGGCGGCCTGCAGGGGGGCCGGGGCACCGTTGATCGGCGCGGTGGCCGGCACTGGCGGCTGGTTGGTCGTGGCGCCCGGCACGCCGGCCGCTGTGGCGCTGGTGCTGCCAGACTGCTCGCTGGTCTGCTGGCTGCGCACGGTGGCCGCGGCCTCCGGCCCCTGGTTGGGCTTGTACTCTTCGGCCGTCGACTCGGTCTGCGAAAAATCCAGCTCGGCCGTCACCTGCGCCCGCAGGTTTTCCTTGCCCACCACCGGCTCCAGAATGTCACGGATGCGCTGGGCATAGTTGGTCTCGATCTGGCGCACGTACTGCAACTGCTGGGCATCCAGCCCGGCGTGGTCCACACCTTCTTGCGGCCCGGACAGCAAAGCGCCCGTCTGGTCCACGATGCTCACGGCCTTGGGCGACATCTCCGGCACGCTCGAGGACACCAGGTGCACGATGCCGGCAATCTGGCCGCGGTCCAGGCTGCGGCCGGTGTACAGCGTCAGCACCACCGAGGCCGAGGCCTTTTGCTGCTCACGGAAGAACCCGTTCTGATTGGGCAAGGCCAGGTGCACGCGGGCACTCTGCACGCTGGAGATGGCCTGGATCGAGCGGGTCAACTCGCCTTCGAGGCCGCGCTGGAAATTCAAACGCTCCTGAAACTGGGTGGTGCCGAACTTCTGGCTCTCCATCAGCTCGAAACCCACTACCGAGCCCTTGGGCAGGCCAGCCGAGGCCAGCTT
>JAGNPA010000123.1 GCA_017989885.1 Aquabacterium sp. | reverse complement strand
CCCTGGGCCTTTGCGCGCGCCAACCAGGGTGTGTTCATCCTGCGCATCGAAGACACCGATGTCGAGCGCTCGTCGCAGGAAGCCGTGGACGTCATCCTCGAAGGCATGGCCTGGCTGGGCCTGAACCACGACGAGGGCCCGTACTACCAGATGCAGCGCATGGACCGCTACAAGGTCGTGCTGCAGGAGATGCAGGACAAGGGCCTGGTCTATCCCTGCTACATGAGCACCGCCGAGCTGGACGCCCTGCGTGAGCGCCAGATGGCCAACAAGGAAAAGCCGCGTTACGACGGCACCTGGCGGCCTGAAGCAGGCAAGACCTTGCCGCCCGTGCCCGAAGGCGTCAAGCCCGTGCTGCGCTTCAAGAACCCGCAAGGCGGTTCGGTCGTGTGGGATGACAAGGTCAAGGGCCGCATCGAGATCAGCAACGACGAGCTGGATGACCTGGTCATCGCCCGCCCTGACGGCACGCCCACCTACAACTTCTGTGTGGTGGTCGACGACATGGACATGGGCATCACCCACGTCATCCGTGGCGACGACCACGTCAACAACACCCCGCGCCAGATCAACATCCTGCGCGCGCTGGGCCAGGAGCCCCCGGTGTACGCCCACCTGCCCACCGTGCTCAACGAGCAGGGCGAGAAGATGAGCAAGCGCCATGGTGCCAAGGCCGTCACGCAGTACCGCGACGAAGGTTATCTGGCCGACGCCATCGTGAACTACCTGGCCCGCCTGGGCTGGAGTCACGGCGACGACGAGATCTTCTCGCGCCAGCAACTGGTCGAGTGGTTCAACCTGGACCACCTGGGCAAGAGCGCCGGCCAGTTCGACGAGGCCAAGCTGCGCTGGGTGGCCCAGCAGCACATGAAGACCGCCGACGACGCGATGCTGGCGGGCCTGGTGCGCGAGCAGTTCGCCCGTCATGGCGTGACCCTGCCGGAGGCGTTGCAATCTGGCGACAAGCTGACGGCCTTGTGTGCGCTGTTCAAGGACCGCTGCGCGACCACGATCGAACTGATGGAGTGGCTGACGATGTACGTGCAGCACCTCCATGCCCCAGCGGAAGAGCTGGCCGCCCAGCTGACTGAGGTGACCCGTCCTGCCGTGCTCGCACTGGCCAAGCGTCTGGAAACCGTGGCGTGGGAGAAGGACGCCATCAGCCAGGCCATCAAGGACACCTTGAAGGAGGTTGGCCTGAAGATGCCGCAACTGGCCATTCCCGTGCGCCTGCTGGTGTGTGGCCGCTCGCAGACGCCTTCGGTGGATGCCGTGCTCGCGCTGTTCGAGCGCGACGACGTGTTGGCGCGCCTGGCCCGCGTTTCGGCCTGAGGCCCCCTTTGTGCGGCGCCCGGGCAGGGCGTTGCACGAGGGTGTCGCATCGCATCGACAGCCCCAAGTTTTTTGCGTGCCCTTGATGGCGGCAAAAGTTTCGGTATATACTCTCAGTCTCGCTTGAACGACGCTTTGTTTGAATGAACGAAGCAGCCGGGCAGCTCTGAAGGATGCGAATCCAGACGGGGGTATAGCTCAGCTGGGAGAGCGCTTGCATGGCATGCAAGAGGTCAGCGGTTCGATCCCGCTTACCTCCACCATCACAGGTGGTCAGGTTGCTGAAGTTGCCAGGTAAAGCGTCGATCAGGTTGTATGAAGGATTCAGTCCCCTTCGTCTAGAGGCCTAGGACACCACCCTTTCACGGTGACTACAGGGGTTCGAATCCCCTAGGGGACGCCAAGTTTTGACGGCACTTGGCTTGCGCAAGCAAGCACAGACGTCAGCCACTGCGGAGTGGTAGTTCAGTTGGTTAGAATACCGGCCTGTCACGCCGGGGGTCGCGGGTTCGAGTCCCGTCCACTCCGCCAAGGTATTTCAAGTGCCGCTGGTGACACAGCGGCATTGTGTTGATGGATCAGTCTCGGTGCCAGTCTGGCGTCCTGAATGCGCAAGCATGAGGGGGTATAGCTCAGCTGGGAGAGCGCTTGCATGGCATGCAAGAGGTCAGCGGTTCGATCCCGCTTACCTCCACCAAAGATGCCGACAGGTTGGTGCCTGTCGTGATGGTGGCGACAGGCGGTGACGGGTTGAATCATCAGCAGACAATTTGTTTTGACGGAGTCCCCTTCGTCTAGAGGCCTAGGACACCACCCTTTCACGGTGACTACAGGGGTTCGAATCCCCTAGGGGACGCCAAGTTTTGACGGCGCTTGGTTTGCGCAAGCAAACACAGACGTCAGCCACTGCGGAGTGGTAGTTCAGTTGGTTAGAATACCGGCCTGTCACGCCGGGGGTCGCGGGTTCGAGTCCCGTCCACTCCGCCAAGGTATTTCAGGTGCTGCTGGTGACACAGCGGCATCGTGTTGATGGATCAGTCTCGGTGCCAGTTTGGCGCCCCGATTGCGCAAGCATGAGGGGGTATAGCTCAGCTGGGAGAGCGCTTGCATGGCATGCAAGAGGTCAGCGGTTCGATCCCGCTTACCTCCACCATTCACCGCCGCGTGTGTCGCGTGCTGGTCACGGTGGCGACAAGCCGGTAGCGAGACAGGTACAATCAACGACAATTCGTTTTGACGGAGTCCCCTTCGTCTAGAGGCCTAGGACACCACCCTTTCACGGTGACTACAGGGGTTCGAATCCCCTAGGGGACGCCAAGTTTTGACGGCGCTTGGTTTGCATTTGCAAGCACAGACGTCAGCCACTGCGGAGTGGTAGTTCAGTTGGTTAGAATACCGGCCTGTCACGCCGGGGGTCGCGGGTTCGAGTCCCGTCCACTCCGCCAAGGTATTTCAGGTGCCGCTGGTGACACAGCGGTATCGTGTTGATGGATCAGTCTCGGTGCCAGTTTGGCGCCCCGATTGCGCAAGCATGAGGGGGTATAGCTCAGCTGGGAGAGCGCTTGCATGGCATGCAAGAGGTCAGCGGTTCGATCCCGCTTACCTCCACCATTCACCGCCGCGTGTGTCGCGTGCTGGTCACGGTGGCGACAAGCCGGTAGCGAGACAGGTACAATCAACGACAATTCGTTTTGACGGAGTCCCCTTCGTCTAGAGGCCTAGGACACCACCCTTTCACGGTGACTACAGGGGTTCGAATCCCCTAGGGGACGCCAAGTTTTGACGGCGCTTGGTTTGCATTTGCAAGCACAGACGTCAGCCACTGCGGAGTGGTAGTTCAGTTGGTTAGAATACCGGCCTGTCACGCCGGGGGTCGCGGGTTCGAGTCCCGTCCACTCCGCCAAAAAATGCAAAGCCCTGATGCACACGCGTCAGGGCTTTTTGCTTGGGGGCTCAGCCCGTGACCGCCGCGCCCGGCGTGCGTCGGCCAAACATGGCCCAGCTCTCGATCGTCATCACGATCTCGTCGCGCTGGTTGAGGGCCTCCCAGCGCGTCTGCACCAGGCCGACATGGGGCTTGCTCTTCATGGGGCGGCTGTCGAGCACGGTCATGCGGGCGCGCAGCGCGTCGCCCACCAGCACCGGTTTGTGCCATTTCAGCGAATCCAGTCCGGGCGAGCCCAGGCTGCTGGAGTCGAGGATGAAACCGTCGCACATCATGCGCATGACGATGCCGGCGGTGTGCCAGCCGCTGGCGGCCAGGCCCCCAAACAGCGAGGCCTTGCCCGCTTCCTCATCGAGGTGGAAGGGTTGGGGGTCGAAGTCCCTGGCGAACTGGACGATCTCTTCACGGCCCACTTCGCGCGGCCCGAAGGTCATGCTCAGCCCAGGGGTGAAGTCTTCCCAGTACCAGCGGGGTGACTTGGTGCTTGTGCCGGTTTCGGCCTGACTCATGGCTTGTCCTTGTGACGTGGGTGAGTGGGTTTGAATTTGACCTCTTCGCGCAGGCTGCGGTCGATGGCGCGGCGGGCCTCGGCACGCTCCTTGGCCTTGAGGCTCTGGGGCGTCTGGTGCGCGCCGGCTTTGCGCTGCAAGGCGGGCGCCACCAGCGGGTTGCGGGGCTTGAGGCCTGGCACGACCAGGGGCGGCAGTTGCGTGAGTTTTTTCTTGCGAACGGCGGTCATGGCGGTGGCGGCTAGGGGTGGACCGGCGGCGGGCTGCGCAGGGGCGCCGGGCGGTTGGCCAGCCAGGTGCCCAGGGCAATGACGACGGTGCTGAGCAGCATCCAGCTGGTGATGCGCTCATTCAAGAACAGCGCGCCCCACAGCATGCCAAAAACCGGGATGAGGAAGGTGACGGTGAGGGCTTGATTGGGGCCAATGCGCCCGATCAGGCGGAAGAACACGATCTGCGCCAGGCCGGTGCAGACAATGCCCAGGGTCAGCAGCGCCGCCCACACCGTTCCGGGGACCTCGTGCCAGTACTGGGCCGTGTGCGGGGGCACCGGTTGCGGGCCGAGCCACAGGGCGGGGCCCACCATGACCAGTGCGGTCATGCACAGGGTGCCAGCGGCGTTGCTCAGCGGGCTGAGGGCGTGCAGATGGCGACGGGCCACGTGCACCGACAGGGCGTAAGACAAGGTGGCGCACAGCATCAAGGCGACGGCCAACAGGCTGCCGCTGCCCGGTGGAATGGCACCCTTGTCGGCGGTCAGCAGCGCCACACCCAGCAGGCCCAGGATCAGGCCCAGGCTGCGCGTCAGGTGCATGCGCTCACGCAGCCACAACCAGCCGACGAACGCGCCCCACATGGGGGTGGTGGCGTTGAGGATGGACATCAGGCCCGCAGGCAGGTGGCGCGCCGCCACACTCAGACAGAGGAAGGGCAGGCCGAATGCCAGCAGGCCGCAGACCAGCAAGGGCCGGGCGTAGGTCAGCAACTGCGCGCCGTCGCGCTTGAGCAAGACGATGGGCAGCAGCAACAGCACGGCCGAGCCGACGCGGAACGCCGCCAGGCCCACCGGGCCCACCACGGGCGCAGCGACATGCAGGAACAGGAAGGAGCCGCCCCAGACGGCAGCCAGGGCCAGCATGGCCAACATGTCGCGAAATGTCATATCCCTCACATCGTAGCGGCAAGGCGGCCACCGTGCAGCCGACCTTGAATCACGGGGTTTGTGCAAGTTATCGGTCTGTGAGGGCAAAGTGGCAGGTGCAGTCCTTAAAATCGCCATCTGTCATCACGCTCCACGAACGAAAGACTGCCATGCAAGTTGCCGCTTCCATTTTCAAGGCCTACGACATCCGGGGCATCGTCGGTCAGACCTTGAGCGAGGCGATGGCCGAGCACCTGGGCCGAGCCTTCGGGACCGAGGCGCTGAAGCTGGGCGAGAAGGCCGTGGCCGTTGGGCGTGATGGTCGCGTCTCGGGACCGTCGCTCAGCGCAGCCCTGATCGCCGGCCTGCGCAGCACCGGCATCAACGTCATCGACCTGGGCGCGGTGACCACGCCGATGCTGTACTACGTCGCCGCCACGCGCGGTGAGCAGGGCTGCCACAGCGGCATCCAGGTGACGGGCAGCCACAACCCCAAGGACTACAACGGCTTCAAGATGGTGCTGGCCGGTCGTGCCATTTACGGTGACGACATCCAGGGCCTGCGTCAGCGCATTGAGGCCGAAGACTATGTGCAGGGCAGCGGCGCCTTGAGCGAGCTGAACGTGTTGGCCGAGTACACGCAGCGCATCATCGGTGACTGCAAGCTGGCCCGTCCGATGAAGATCGTGGTGGACTCGGGCAACGGCATTCCGGGTGCCTCCGCGCCTGGCATCCTGCGGGCGCTGGGCTGTGAGGTGATCGAGCTGTTCTCGGAAGTGGATGGCGACTTTCCCAACCACCACCCGGACCCGTCCAAGCCTGAGAACCTGCGCGACCTGATCGCCGCCGTGAAAGAACACGGTGCCGAGCTGGGCCTGGCCTTTGACGGTGACGGCGACCGCCTCGGTGTGGTGACCCGTGAGGGCAACAACATCTTCCCTGACCGCCAGATCATGCTGTTTGCGCGCGACGTGCTGACGCGCGTGCCCGGTGGCCAGATCATTTACGACGTCAAATGCAGCCAGCAGCTGGCCGTGGCTGTGCGTGCGGCCGGCGGCGTGCCGGTGATGTACAAGACCGGGCATTCGCTGGTCAAGGCCAAGCTCAAGGAAACCGGCGCACCGTTCGCCGGTGAGATGAGCGGTCACATCTTCTTTGCCGAGCGTTGGTATGGCTTTGACGATGCGACCTACACGGCCGGTCGCTTGCTGGAGATCCTGAGCAAGGTGGCCGACCCCAGCGCCGTGCTCGATGCCTTGC
>JAGNPA010000122.1 GCA_017989885.1 Aquabacterium sp. | reverse complement strand
ACCCGCAGCATAGCCGGAGCGCCTTCATGACGAATGCGAAGGGTTTTTGCACCTGAATGTCACACCTTGGCGTCGGCAGCGGCCACCTACAATCTCGGACATGTTCCAGCCTGCGCTCACGATGAACACCGTCCTGGCCTGCGTCGATGCGCACGGCCATCCCTCGGCTGTGTGTGACGGCGCCACCTGGGTGGCCCACCGCCTGCATGCGCCGCTGAACTTCCTGCAGGTCGTCGACGAGAGCGAAGCCCACACCGGTGAAACCCACTTCAGTGACCTGACAGGCTACGACGCCAGCCCCACACGCACACAGGCGCTGGACGCCATGCCAGGCAGCCACATCATCGGCGGTCAGTCGCACAGCCAGCAGTTGCTCGAAGGGGTGCGCGCACGTGCCTTGCACCTGGGGCACAGCATGGTCGAGCTCAGCCTGCGCCAGGGCAAGCTCACCGATGCCCTGCTGGACCTGAGTGCGGAAACCCGCATGGTGGTGATGGGCCTGCACTCCCATCACCTGGACAGCCCGTGGCGACAAGGCTCGCACCATCTGGAGCAGGCCTTGCAGGCGGTGCAGCAGCCGATGCTGGTTGTCACCCGCTCCCACTTCACGCCGCCTTCGGCCTTTGCGCTGGCCTACCACGGTGGGGCCGAGTCGCTGCAACTGGTGGACGCGGTCGCCGACTGTGAGCTGCTGCAGGGCTTGCCTTGCCATCTGGTGCATGTGGGCGCGCGCAACCCCGACATCCAGGCCGAGATGAGCCAGGCCGCCCAACGCCTGGCCGACGCCGGGTTCAGCACCCACATCGTGATCGAGTCCGGCGACGTGGCGCAGGTGCTGGGCCGCCATCTGACCATCCAGCAACTGCCGCTGCTGGTGATGAGCGCCTTCACCCACAACGGCTGGCGCCAGAAGTTGCTGGGCACCACCACCTCCACCCTGCTGCGGCGCATCCCGACGAGCGTGCTGGTGCTGCGCTGACCTTTGCTCACAAAGGATGTGGGCACTTGGGTTGACGCGCCCTGTTCATCGCAGTACAACAGGCCATCCACCACGCACAGGAGGTGCCAAGATGGACTCAGCTGTTCACACCCTCAGTGAGCTGTTCCGCCAGTTGGGCCTGCCCGATACGCGCGCTGATGTGTCGCGCTTCATTGCCATCCATCGGCCCCTGCCACCCGAAGTGACCTTGAGCGAAGCCCCGTTCTGGCGCCCCGAGCAAGCCCGCTTCCTGAGCGAGGAGCTGCAGGACGATTCAGACTGGGCCGAGTTGATTGACACGCTCGACGCCAGCCTGCGTCATCCGGGCCCTCACCCCGGTTCGCCGTTTCCTCACTCGCCCTGAGTTACTGCTGACTGCAAGCCCCCGCCCAGGGACTGGTAGAGTGTGGCCAGCGCATTGAGGCGGTTCAGGCGGTTTTGCGCCAGGCTGTTTTCGGCCTGGCGACGGGTTTCCTGCGCGTCCAGCCAGGTCTTGAGCGCCGTGGCACCGGCTCGGTAGCGGGCTTCGGCCAGGCGCTCTGACTTCTGGGCGGCCTGGAGGGCCTCGTCCAGGCGTGCACCCTGGTCTTCATACTGCACCCGCGCCGACAAGGCGTTTTCCACATCGGCCAGTGCCTCGTACCAGGTCTGCCGATAGCCGCGCACCGCGATCTCGTGATCGGCTTCTGAAATGGCCACGCTGCGGCCCATGTCTCGCCACTGCACAAAGGGCAGCAGCAAACCTGCGCCGAGCGTGCCGATCGGGTCACGCAACACATCGGACAAGGCCGAACTGCTGCCGCCCACGCTGCCCGTGAGGGTCAGCGACGGATAAAAACTCGCGCGGGTGGCATCGACCGACGCCAGGCTCTTGCGCAGTCGCAATTCGGATGCGCGCAGATCGGGCCGTCGGGTCAGCAGGGACGCTGGCAAACCTGCGGCCACAGCCGGCAAGGCGCCTTCGGGCAACCGCATGGTTTCGTTCAGGGCCACGCCGGGCGGGCCATCGAACAAGATCGCCAAGGCGTTGCGGGCCTGCACACGCTGCTGCAGCCATTGCGTGTGCGCCGCTTCCTGGCTGGCCAGGGCCTGGGTGGCCTGCGCCACCTCCAGCCCGGACACGCTGCCCACGCTGTACTGACCTTGCACCAGCTTGAGCGTCTGGCGGGCATTGGCGATGCTTTGCTCACTGGCCGCCACCCGCTGGTTCAGGTAGACCACCTGCCAGTACTGGCTCGCCACCGTGCCCACCAGGGCCATGGCCGCGGCCTGGCGGTCTTGTTCGGTGGCCTGGGCTTCCCATTCGGCGGCATCGCGCAAGGCGCCGAGGCGGTTCCACAAATCCACTTCCCAACTGGCGCTCGCGCTGAGGGAATGGCTGCGCGTGGTGGTGCCGCCGTCAATGGCCTGCGATGCGTTGGTGCTGCCACGCACGCTGATGCCCGGCAGACGGTCGCTGGCCGCCTGGCCGGCCACCAGTTGCGCACGCCGCACCTTGATCGCCGCCTGGGCCAGGTTGTTGTTGCGGGCCAGGGCATCGTCGATCAACTGCGTCAACACCGGGTCCTGCAAGGCCGGCCACCAGGGGCTGAGCGATGCCGGCGCCGCCAGCGCAGCGCCCTGCCCCTGCCCCTGCCCCTGCTGCCAGGCACCGGGCACCTGCACCGTGGGCTGCTCATAAGCGTTGTGGGTGGCACAGCCGCTCAAGGCCAGTGCAGCCGCCAGGGTCAGCCACACCGGCGTCCTGAGACGCACGCCGCCGGGTCGAGCTGTTTTCATCTGATCTGCTTTCATGCTCACCTTCTTCACTGTCTGGACAAGGCGTCCACCGGATCGAGCCGCGCCGCATTGCGCGCCGGCAGGAAACCGAACACCACCCCAATCAGCGAGGACACGCCAAAGGCGGCCACGATGGACGTCATCGAATACACCATGCTGAAGCTGCCGCCGATGTAGTCAAACACCACGCCAATGCCCAGCGCCAGCGCAATCCCCAGGATGCCGCCCAGCAGGCACACCAGCACCGCCTCAATGAGGAACTGGCGCAGGATGTCGCTTTGGCGCGCCCCGACGGCCATCCGGACCCCAATCTCCTGGGTGCGCTCGGTCACCGACACCAACATGATGTTCATCACGCCGATGCCACCCACGATCAGTGAGATCACGGCGATCGACGAGATCAGCACGGTCATGGTCTGCGTGGTGCTCTCGATGGTCTGGCGGATGCTGTCGCTGTTGCGCACGAAGAAATCCTTCGTGCCGTGGCGCTGGGTCAGCAGCTTGACGATGCCCTGCTCGGCCGCAGCCGAAGGCGCCGTGTCGCTGATGCGCACCGTGATGCTGCGCAGGTGCTGCTGCCCCAGCATGCGACGCATCACCGTGGTGTAGGGCACCCACACGTTCAGGTTGTCGCTGACCATGAAGCCGCTTTCCTGCGGCGCCGTCACACCCACCACGCGCACCGGCACACTGCCCAGGAAGATCACCTCGCCCACCGGGTTCTCGTCCGCCTTGAACAAGGCCTTGGCCGTGGCCGGGTCGATCACGGCCTCCTGGGTCTGGCGGCGCACGCCGCTGGCATCAAACGCCTGCCCATTGGCCAGCGTGTAGCCCTTGACGCGGAAAAACTGGTCGCCCACGCCATTGATGTTGGCCGAGGCCTCCACATTGCCCCGGCGCAGCGTCACGCTGGTGTTCACGCTGGGCGTGGCGCTGTCCACAAAGTTGAGGTTGGCCAGGGCATCGGCGTCGGCGGGCACCAGGGTGCGGATGCGTCCGGCCGTCCGGTCGCCAAAGTTCTGCCCGGGGAAGACGTCGATGGTGTTCGTGCCCATGGCGCTGATGTTCTTGAGGATGCGCAGGCGCGAGCCCTCCCCCAGGGCCACCATCGACACCACCGAAGCAATGCCGATGATGATGCCCAGCATGGTCAGCAGCGTGCGCAGGCGATGCCCCGCCATGGCGCGCAAGGCCATCGTGAAGGCCTCGGTGAGCCGGTCCCAGTTGGCGCGCCAGGGATGGGGCGTCACCTGCGTGCGCACCAGCTTGGTCGCGCTGGGGGGCTCCGCCCCGTCCTGCCGTCGGTCGGAAACGACCTCGCCATCGGACACCTCGATGATGCGCTGCGCGTGCGCCGCCACCTTGGGATCGTGGGTCACGATGATGACCGTGTGCCCGTCGGCATGCAATTCACGCAGGATGCGCATCACCTCGTCGCCACTGGCCGTGTCGAGCGCGCCCGTGGGCTCGTCGGCCAGGATGACGTCACCGCCATTCATCAAGGCCCGCGCAATGCTGACGCGCTGCTGCTGGCCGCCGGACAACTGGCCCGGCTTGTGCTCGGTGCGATCGGCCAGGCCCAGGCGCCCCAGCAAGGCGGCCGCGCGGGTGTGCCGATCGGCGGTGCTGTGGCCGGCGTAGATGGCCGGGATCTCGACGTTGCCCAGGGCACTGAGGTCGCTCAGCAGGTGGTAGCGCTGGAAGATGAAGCCGAAGTGCTCACGGCGCAAACGCGCCAGCTCATCGGGCTCCAGATCGCCCGTGGGCTGGCCTGCCACCTTGTACACACCCCGACTGGGTCGGTCCAGACACCCCAGGATGTTCATCAAGGTGGACTTGCCCGAGCCCGACGCGCCGATGATGGCGACCATCTCGCCGGCTTCGATGCGCAGGTTCACACCCTTGAGCACCGCCACCGTGCCCTCACCGGACGGGAACTCCCGCCACAGGTCCAGGACTTCAAGCAAGGCGGGCTGGGCTGTGCCCGTGGACTGCGTGGTGGTCATGGCGTCAGAACATCCGTGGCATGCGCGCGGCACCGGCGCCGGCGCCCGCCCCATTGGCGCCGCTCTCACCCACCACCACCTTCTCGCCGGCCTTCAGGCCTTCGAGCACCTGGGCCTGCACACGGTTGTTCAGGCCAATCTTGACGTTGCGTGTGCTCACCTTCTGGTCCTTGCCTTCGCCTTCCAGCACCCGCACCTCGTAGGTGCCGGCCTTGCGATCGCGTTGTCCCAGGGCCGTCGCCGGAATCACCAAGGCCTGATCGGCCCGGTTGAGCACCACGAACACCTGGGTGGTCATGGCCACCCGCAGCTTGCCCTCGGGGTTGTCCACGTCAAACAGGCCGTTGTAGTAGATGGCAGCGGTGCTGGAGCTGGCGGTCGCGGTCTTGGTGTCGGTCTGCTCCGACTCGGGCACCGGCTCGATGGCCCGCAGCTTGGCCTCGTAGCGGCGCTGCGGCTCCCCCAGGATGGTGAAGTACACCGGCAGGCCAGGCTTGACGCGCACCACGTCGGCCTCCGAGATTTCAGCCTTGATCTGCACCTTGTCGAGCTTGGCCAGCTTGATGATGGTGGGCGCCGACTGCATCGCGTTCACGGTGCGCCCCTCTTCGGCCACCACCGCGATCACCACGCCGTCGATCGGCGCCATGATGCGCGTGTAGCCCAGGTTGACACGCGCCGTGTCGACCGAGATGTTGGCCTGACGGATCTGTGCATCCACCGCGGCAATGTCGGCCCGCGTGGTGGCCAGCGTGGCCTCGGCGTCGTCCAGATCGGCCTTGGAGCCGGCATCCAGCTTGAACAGCTCTTTCTTGCGCTGGTAGCTCAGCTCGGCCTGACGCAGCTGGGCCACGCGGGACTGCCGCTGCGCGCTCAACAGCGAGACCTGGGCCTCGGCATTGCGCAAGGTGTTGGCCTGGGTGGTGGAGTCGATCTCGGCCACCAGCTGCCCCTTGCTGACCTGATCGCCCAGCGCCACGTGCAGGCGCTTGATCTGGCCGGACACCTGGGCCCCGACGCTGACCTCCTGAGAAGCCTCGATGGTGCCGCTGGCCAGCACGGTATCCTCGATGTCATCGACCGTCACCTCGGCCGTGATGACCTGGGGGGCACTGGCTGGCTTGAAGTACACGGCCTTGATGCCCCAGCCTGCGGCGGCGACCAGGGCCACCCCTAGCGCCAGACGCCAACCTGACAACCATCGATTGCGTTTTTGTGTGCTCATGTTCACAGTGTCCTTGTGGACGGTATCCAAACGTCGTACCGCCGGTAAAGGAAATGTAAAGTCAAAGCCATGAATGCCGTCACCCTCATCACCGGCGCCAGCCAGGGCATTGGCGCGGCCACCGCCCGCTTGCTGGCCGCACAAGGTCACACCCTGCTCATCCACTGCGCCCATCGGGCCGATCTGGCCCAGGCCGTGGC
>JAGNPA010000121.1 GCA_017989885.1 Aquabacterium sp. | reverse complement strand
CCATGGCCCTGTGCGGCTGCCGCACCCTGGCCGATCTTCATCCCGACCTGATGCGCCCCACGCCCTGACCCATCAGGACGTGGCCCGCAAGCGCGTGGGCCGCTTCTTGCGCCCCAGCCCCATCTGCCTGAACACCGTCTTCAGAAAGACCCACAAGGCGCTCTCGTTCGGCCGCGGCGCCTCGCCCCGTCCGATGCGCTTGAGCTGACCGGTGTACCAGCTCACCTCCATCAGGCCCATGCGGTCAATCGGCGGGATGCCCGTCTTGATCGGCCGCACCTGTTGCTGCGGTGCCTGACCGGCCAGCAACCGGTTGACCACATCCGGCTCGATCGCCACGGCCCGCGCCAGGCCCACCAGGTCCACCGCCCCCGACGTGAGCGCCGTCGCCATGCCCTCCAGCGAACGAAAGCCACCCGTCACCACCAGCGGCACCGACACCGCCTGGCGCGCCTTCTCGGCAAACGCCAGAAAGTAAGCCTCGCGCTGGCGGGTGCTGTCCTTCACCGGCGCACCTGCCGTCTTCACGCCGGTCATGGCGGGCGCCTCGTAGGTGCCCCCGGAAATCTCGATCAGGTCGATGCCTGCCTCGGCCAGCGCCCGGATGGTGTCGAGTGACTCTTCTTCCGTGAAGCCGCCGCGCTGGAAATCGGCCGAGTTCAACTTGATACCGATGGGGAAGTCCGCCCCCACCTCGGCCCGCATCGCCGCCAGCACGGCCAGCACAAAGCGCCGGCGCTTTTCCGCCGAGCCGCCCCACTCATCGCTGCGCTGGTTGTGATGCGGAGACAGGAACTGGCTCACGAGGTAACCATGCGCCCCGTGGATCTGCACGCCCGTGAACCCGGCGCGCTTGACGATGCCCGCCGCGCGACCATAACGTGCGATCAGTTCACGCACCTCGGCATCGGTGAGTTCGCGCGGGGTGGGGAAGAAGGCCTGCATGTCCTTGCGAAACGGCACGGCCGAAGGTGCCACGTTCTCTTTGTTGAGGCCTTTGGGCGCCTGCTTGCCAGGGTGGTTGAGTTGCACCCAGCAATGCGTGCCGTTCCGGGTGGCGGCCTGCGCCCAAGCCTGCAGCTCCGCCATCTGGCTGTCGTCCTCGATGACGACATTGCCCGGCTCGCCCAGCGCCCGGCGGTCGATCATCACATTGCCGGTGATGCACAGGCCCACGCCGCCATCGGCCCAGGCGCCATACAGGCGCGCGAGCTCGGGGGTGGCACGCCCTTGACGGGTGCCCAAGGCCTCGCTCATCGCTGACTTGCACACACGGTTCTTCACCACCCCGCCCCGCGGCAGGTGGAAAGGCTGGGCCAACACGGCTTGAGGCAACATTCAGAACTCCGGGAAAATAGGACAACTCGCGGAAAACGCGCCCCCCGATTGAACACCAAAGCCCGCAACCGTGTGATTTTCAGGGGCGACGACACGGTACAAAGGGTGCCACCGGGCGGTTTTGCCCAGGAAAAGCATTACCATCGCCGAGGCAAGTCCCAGAGCGCCGCTCGCTCATGCGGCCTGCATCTGGGCTCGAATCAGATCTGACTCACCAAAATTGGAGTGATACACATGGCAACTGCAAAGAAAGCCCCGGCCAAGGCCGAAGGCACCAAGGCTCCGGCAGCCAAGCGCGCCCCCAATGCGGCTTTCCTCAAGCCCCTGACCCCCAGCCCGCTGCTGGCCGCCGTGATCGGCGCCGCACCGCTGCCTCGCACCGAGGTCACCAAGAAGGTGTGGGAATACATCAAGGCACACAACCTGCAAGACGCGGCCAACAAGCGCAACATCAATGCCGATGCCAAGCTCAAGCCCATCTTCGGCAAGGACCAGGTCACGATGTTCGAGTTGACCAAGCTGGTCAGCCAACAACTGAGCTGAAGCTCCGCTTGCCACAGGCCGCACTGACGAGTCCGGCCCGCTGCACGCACCAAGCCCGGCATTGCCGGGCTTTTTTCATGCCTCCCCCGGGAAGCTACCAAGAGTGTTCCCCCCTGGGTGTGACGCAAAATGTTCGCGCTGCCCGAAGCCGGGCGGCGCCCGATGCCCAACAGGCATCCGTCCTTGTGAACCACCTTCAGGAGAACCCCCCATGTGGAAGATTTTCGTGGCCTTTCTGGCCTTCGCGGCCCTGGCCATTTTCGTGCTGATGAAAAGCGGTGGCGACATCGACATGGGCGGTGAGAAGCACGGCATCGAGGTGGAAGAACACAGCGATAGCGCCGCCAGCGCAGCAGCCTCATCGGTCGTCGAGGCGGCCGCCTCGGTGGTGAGCGAAGCCGCTTCGGTGGCGTCGGACGCAGCCAGCGCCGCCAGCAACTGATCGCCAGCGCCTCCATCGAGGCGCTGCGCTCAAACCGGCTGACCCGCCTCGTGGTGCGTCACGCCGGTGTGGCCCCGCTCTGCGGCCAGCCACTGCAACACCGGGATGGTGCCCGGCAAGACCGGCACCACCTCCACCGGCAGCGTTTGCCACGCCATGTGTTGCGACTCCTTCATCTCGAACTCACCCTGCCAGTCGTAGACCTTGCAGAAATGCAGGCGCACCCGCGCATGGGGATAGTCCATCACCTCCACCTGCCACGGATGGGCCTCACCGATGGTGATGCCGATCTCCTCGTGCAGTTCGCGGCGCAGGGCCTGCTCGACGGTCTCGCCAGCCTCCAGCTTGCCGCCCGGAAACTCCCAGTAGCCCGCATAGACCTTGCCCTGTGGCCGTGAGGTCAGGACGAAGCGGCTTTCGCGCCCCTGGGCATCGCGCTCAATCAGCACGCCCACGGCCACCTCGACCGGCGTGCGGTCGGTCGCATCCATCACGTGATACGACTTGCGCTCGGTGCCTGGCTCAGACATGGTCGGCTCCCGTGTGGTCACGGCCCGCGTAATCACGCGCAAACTGGTAGGCCACCCGGCCCGAACGGGAGCCGCGCTCCAGGGCCCACAGCAGGGCCTGCGGACGGGCGACGTCCATCACGCCCTCGGGCAGGCCGAAATGGGCCAGCCACTGCGCCACGATGGCCAGGTACTCGTCCTGCGTGAAGGGGTAGAAGCTGATCCACAGCCCGAAGCGCTCGGACAGCGAGATCTTCTCCTCCACCGCTTCGCCCGGATGCAACTCGCCATCGCTGGTGTGCTTGTAGGTGGCATTGTCGGAGTGGTACTCGGGCAGCAGGTGACGCCGGTTCGACGTGGCCATCAGCAGCACGTTGTCGCCCCCGGCCGAGACAGTGCCATCCAGAATTGACTTGAGCGCCTTGTAGCCGGGCTCGCCTTCGTCAAAGCTGAGGTCATCGCAGAAGATGATGAAGCGCTCGGCGCGGGTGCTCACCAACTCGATCAGATCGGGCAGATCGATCAGGTCGGCCTTGTCGACCTCGATGAGGCGCAGGCCCTGGCTGGCGTGGGCGTGCAGGCCGGCCTTGACCAAGGACGACTTGCCCGTGCCACGCGCGCCCGACAGCAGCACGTTGTTGGCCGGCTGGCCCGCCACGAACTGCGCCAGGTTGCGGGCAAAGCGCCCCTTCTGGGTGTCCACCTCCTGCAGGTCGGCATAGGTGATGTGGGCCACGTGGCGCACCGGCTCCAGCCGGCCAGCCGCCCAGGCCTGGCCACTGCGCTTGCGGTAGCGAAAGGCCACCGAGGCCGACCAGTCGGGCTCGGCAACGGCGTGTTGCGGGGACGGCAGCAGGGTTTCGAGTCGCATCACCAGCGACTCGGCACGTTGCAGCAGGGCGATCAAGGCGGGGTCAAGCGTCGTCATGCGGGCAGTGTAGCGACTGCCGCGCCCAAGTCCTCACCGCAGCAGTTGCTGCACGCTGGCGTCGAGGTGCTCGGTGGGCAGGCGCTGAAAGCCGGTGCGCACGAAGCGCTGCAGCCGTCCCAGCAGCACGCTCACCGCCAGCGACGCCCCGGCCTGCGCATCGACCGTGGGGGTGAGCGAGCCGCGTGCCTCGGCCATCGCCTTGTGGCTCTGGCGCAGCAGCGACTCAAGGCGATCCCACAGCTGGTTGATGCGCGCCGACAGGCGCTCGTGCTCCAGGATGAGGGCGTCGCCCACCATCACGCGGCACATGCCGGGGTTCTTTTGCGCGAACTGCAGCACCAGCGCCAGCAAGCGCGCGATCTGCTGCGCGGGGTCGGTTTCGCGCGACTGAATCTGGTTGGCCAGGGAGAACAGGCTGTCTTCGATGAAGACGATCAGCCCCTCGAACATCTGCGCCTTGCTGGCGAAGTGGCGGTACAAGGCCGCCTCGCTGACCTGCAGGTGCTTGGCCAGCACCGCCGTGGTGATGCGCTCGGCCCCAGGCTGCTCCAACAGCGTCGCCAGCGCCCGCAGGATCTGTTCGCGTCGCTCGCCGGGCAGAGGACGCTTGCGCGCAACGGGCGGCGGCGCCCCGGCGTCAGACGGAGGTGCAGAGGTCGATGACATCGGGGGCGTGAGCGCAGCCGCTGCGGCCTGTTGTGCCGCCTGGGGTGAGTACGCGTCCGACATCCAGCCTCCCTGTGTGGTGTTCACCGTCTTGCCGTGCGAGCCCAGCTGTGCAGGGCCCGTAGTTTTTTGATTCTGACACACACCCACGACGGCCTGCCGTGGAGGGGCACCCCCGGCTCCGGACCATGCGGGTTGTGGCGCAAGTAATGCTGCATCCACACCGTGCGCAGGCCCAGGCTGCGGGCGCTCTGGAGGTTGGCCAACGTGTCTTCCACCAGGACGCAGCGGTGTGCGGGCAGCTTGTGGCGGGCCAGGACAACACGCAACATGCGGGCATCGGGCTTGGGCCGCAGGTCGCCAAACACCCGCATGCCCTCGATGGTGATCACCCCCTCGAAGCACGAGGCCAGGTCGAGCGCGGTGAGCACGCGTTTGGCGTAGTCGGCGGGCGCATTGGTCAGCAAGAACTTGCGCCCGGGCAGGCGCTGCAAGGCCGCACGGTCCACCTTGGGCATGTGCAGGTGCGCCTCCAGGTCTGGCAGCGTGTGGGTCTGGGCCAGAAAGTGCGCCGCGCGGATGCCGTGGTGCTTTTCCAGCCCGAGCAAGGTGGCGCCGTACCGCCGCCAGTAGTGCATGCGCAGGCGATCGGCTTCTTCGTGCGGCAGGCTCAGGTGCTGCACGATGTAGTCGGTCATCGAGCGGTTGAGGCGACCGAACACGGCCTGGCTGGCATCGTGCAGGGTGTTGTCGAGGTCGAACAACCAGATGGGGTCGGCCCCACTCATGCCCACCCCATCGCCGGGTCGCATCACGCTCAGTGCGAACGGATCATCGTGCCGTAAGCCTGCTCGGTGAGGATTTCGAGCAGCATGGCGTGCGGCACCCGGCCATCGACGATGTGCACGGCATTGACGCCGCTCTTGGCTGCGTCCAGCGCACCGGCAATCTTGGGCAGCATGCCGCCGCTGATGGTGCCGTCGGCGATCAGCTCGTCAATGCGGCGCGCGGTCAGGTCGGTCAACAGGTTGCCTTCCTTGTCGAGCACGCCCTTGATGTTGGTGAGCAGCATGAGCTTTTCGGCCTTGAGGATCTCGGCCAGCTTGGACGCCACCAGGTCGGCGTTGATGTTGTAGCTCTCGTTCTGCTCGCCAAAGCCGATGGGGCTGATGACGGGGATGAACTGGTCGTCCTGCAGGGCCTTGACCACGCTGGGGTCGATGGCTTCGATCTCACCCACCTGGCCCACGTCGTGTTCCTTGGTGGCATCTTCCAGGTCCACCAGCTTGAGCTTGCGGGCGCGGATCATGCCGCCGTCGCGACCGGTCAAGCCCACGGCCTTGCCACCGGCAGCGTTGATCAGGCCCACGATGTCTTGCTGCACCTCGCCGGCCAGCACCCACTCCACCACTTCCATGGTTTCTTCGTCGGTGACGCGCATGCCCTGGATGAACTGGCCCTTCTTGCCGATCTTGTTGAGCGCCGCGTCAATCTGCGGGCCGCCACCGTGCACCACCACGGGGTTGAGCCCCACCAGCTTGAGCAGCACCACGTCTTCGGCGAAGTCGGCCTGCAGCGCCGGGTCGGTCATGGCGTTGCCGCCGTACTTGATGACGATGGTCTTGCCGTGGAACTTGCGGATGTAGGGCAAGGCCTGCGCCAGGATCTCCGCCTTGTCACGGGGCGCAATGTGGGCAACGAGGTCGGGCTGGGCAGAGTGGGGCATGGCGTGCGCGCAAAGAGGGTGGAAGGGAAAGACAAAGTGGCATTTTA
>JAGNPA010000120.1 GCA_017989885.1 Aquabacterium sp. | reverse complement strand
CGTAACGCGGCATCAGGTCATCCTTGAGCGCCAGCACTTCGCGGTCGAGGGTGATGGACTCGATGGCGCGGTGGCCGGTCAGCAAGATGGTGCCGCCAGGGGTTTCGTAGCAGCCACGGCTCTTCATCCCGACGTAGCGGTTTTCGACCTTGTCGAGGCGACCGATGCCATGCTTGCCGCCGATTTCGTTCAGCTTGGTCAGCACGGTGGCGGGCGACATCTTCACGCCGTTGATGGCGACGACGTCACCCTTGGCGTAGGTCAGCTCGATGATCTCGGGCTTGTTGGGGGCCTTCTCGGGCGAGACCGTCAGGCGCCACATGCTGGCTTCGGGCTCGAAGTTCGGGTCTTCGAGCACGCCGCCTTCGTAGCTGATGTGCAGCAGGTTGGCGTCCATCGAATAGGGCGCGCCGCCCTTGCGCTTCTTGAAGTCGACCGGGATGCCGTGCTTGTCAGCGTAAGCCAGCAGCTTTTCGCGCGACAGCAGGTCCCACTCGCGCCACGGGGCGATGACCTTGACGCCAGGCATCAGGGCGTAGGCACCCAGCTCGAAGCGAACCTGGTCGTTGCCCTTGCCGGTGGCGCCGTGCGAGATGGCGTCGCCCTTGGTCTTGCGTGCGATGTCGATCAGGCGCTTGGCGATCAGCGGACGGGCGATGGAGGTGCCCAGCAGGTACTCGCCTTCGTACAGCGCGTTGGCGCGGAACATCGGGAAGACGAAGTCGCGCACGAACTCTTCACGCAGGTCTTCGATGAAGATGTTCTCGGGCTTGATGCCCATCTTCAGGGCCTTGGCGCGTGCGGGCTCGATCTCTTCACCCTGGCCGATGTCGGCGGTGAAGGTGACGACTTCGCAGTTGTACTCGTCTTGCAGCCACTTCAGGATGATGGACGTGTCCAGACCGCCAGAGTAGGCCAGCACGACTTTCTTGATCTTCTGGGCCTTGTCGGCAGCAGCAGGAGCAGCAACCGGCTGGGCAGCAGGTGCCGCCTTGGGGGCCTTGGCAGGCTTGACGGGCTTCGCGACGGGCTTGGCGGTTTTGGACATGGTCGAGTCTAGATAGAGAAACGAAAGCGTCGATTTTAGACGCGCCAGGCTGCGCTGTCTCGTGGGGTGGCGCAAACAATCACCGACCCCTGCGGATGTTGCCCGCGCGCAAGGCGTCAGGACCAGACCACCGACGCCGAAAACACATAGCCCGCGCCGTACACGGTCTTGATGATGCGGGGGGCCATCGGGTCAATTTCGATCTTGCGGCGCAGACGCGAGATGCGCACGTCGATGCTGCGGTCCATGGGCGAGAGGCTGCGGTGGCCCACCAGTTGTTCACGGGTGAGGATCTGGTGCGGTCGCTCCAGAAAGGTGCGCAACACCTGCACCTCGGCCACGCCCAGCAGGTGCTCGGTGCCGTCGTCGGCGCGCAGGGTGTTGGCCGAGCAGTCGAGGGTCCAGTTCAGGAAGCAGGCCTGGCGGCGCGACTCGCTTTGCCCACCACCGGGCACCTGGCCACGGCGGCGCAGGATGCTGCGCACGCGGGCCACGAGTTCGCGCGGCTCGAAGGGCTTGGTGACGTAGTCGTCGCCGCCCAGCTCCAGCCCCATGATGCGGTCGGCCGTGTGCCCGCGCCCACTGAGAATCAACAGGCCGCAGGGGCATTGCTGGCTGATCTGGCGCACCAGGTCGATGCCATCCATGTCGGGCAGGCCCAGGTCGGTGATGCACAGATCGGGGCGGCGCACCGCCAGACGGCGCAGGGCGCTGGCGCCCGTGTGAAAGCACTCCACCTCGAAACCGAACTCGACCAGCACCGATTGCACGAGGCGTGCGATCGAGAGCTCGTCCTCGATCACGAAGATGAGGGCCGGGGCGGTGTTCACGGGGTCAGGCCTTCGAGGGCCGCGGCCAGGTCACGGGTGCTGAAGGGCTTGGGCAGGACCGGGAGGTCCATGAGCTCATCGCCACTGGGCGCGCAGCCGCTCATCAGCAGGATCTGCATGGTGGGGCGCTGCAAACGCGCCAAGCGAGCGAGGCCCACCCCGTTCATCTCACCGGGCATCATGATGTCGGACAAAAGCAGCTTGATATCTGGCATTTGCACAAGGATATCCTGCGCTTCTTGCGCATGCGCGGCCTCGATGACGGCAAAGCCCAGATCGAGCAGGCTGCGACGCACGACGCGGCGCACATCGGGGTCGTCCTCGACCAGCAGGGCCACGCCGCGGCGGCTGCGGTCGGAGGCGTAGTCGGCCTCATCCAAGGCGGGTACATCGGTGGGCACGTCGATGGCAGGCAGGCACAGCGACACCGTGGTGCCCTGCCCCGGCGTGCTGTGCACCTGGATGGCGCCGCCCGACTGGCGCACGAAACCATAGACCATGGACATGCCCAGGCCGGTGCCGCTGCCCGCCTGCTTGGTGGTGAAAAAGGGCTCGAAGATGCGGGAGACAGTGGATGCGTCCATGCCCACGCCATCGTCGATCACTTCCAGGCAGACGTAGGTGCCCGGCTGCACGCGCTGACGCTCGGCCTGGCGCTCGTCCACGGTGTGGGTGGCCGTGCGCACCACGATGCGACCTTGCGACTGGGTCGCGTCGCGGGCATTGAGGATGAGGTTGACCAGGGCGTTCTCGAGCTGGGTCGCATCCACCCAGGTCCAGGCGGGATCGCTGCCCAGTTCGACATGGAGCTGCAAGGTCACCGGCAGCGCCGGGCGCACCAGACGGGTCACCGACTGGGTGAGCGCGGTGACATCAACGGCACCGGCCTGCAGCGGTTGCTGGCGGGCAAAGGTCATCAGGCCGCGGATCAGCTCGGCGCCACGGCGGGCGGCGGCGATGGCAGGGCCGGTGAACTCGGTGACCAGCGGGTCTTGCGGGCGGGCATCGGCCAGGGCCGAGAGGTTGCCAATGATGACGGTGAGGATGTTGTTGAAGTCGTGCGCCAGGCCGCCGGTGAGCTGGCCCATGGCCTTCATCTTTTGGGCGCGCACGATCAGGGCTTGCGACTGCTTCTCTTGCGTGACGTCGAAGGTGAGCTCGAAGCAGCCGACCACATCGCCGTCCGCAGCGATGTCGGGGACCAGCGTGGTGCGCACGGCCAGGGTCTGGCCTGCGATGGTGTGCAGCTCGTAGTCGAAGGTGACAGCCTCACCCGCCAGAGCCCGGCTGATGTTGGGTTTGATGCGCTCGTACACGTCCGAGCCGAGGAACTCGCGCGCGCTGACGGCATCGGGCTGCTGCGGGTCGAGCCCGAACCAGTCCTGATAGCCACGGTTGACGTAGGTGTAGGTGCGGTCGGCGCGGAAGTAGGCCACCAGCGCAGGGATCGAGTCGGTGACCAGGCGCATCTGGTGCTCGCTGCGGCGCAGTGAGGCGGTGATCTGCTCGTTGGCCTCCAGGGCCTCGCGCAGGCGCTGGTTGCTGGCTTGCAGCTCGGCGGTGCGCGCCAGCACGCGCGACTCCAGCTCGGTGTTGGCCTGGCGCAAGGCCTGCTCGGCGCGGCGCTGCTCGGTCACGTCTGAATACAGGGTGACGAAACCGTGGCCTGGCAGGGGCTGGCCGGTGATGCGCAGCACGCTGCCATCGGGGCGCACGCGCTCGATGTCGTGCGGCACGAACTCGCGGGCCTTGTCCACACGGGCCGCGACGGCGGCGTCGATGTCGTCTTCACCGTATTCACCACGCTGGGCGTTGTAGCGGATGAAGCTTTCGAACGAGGCGCCCACAAAGGCCAGGTCGGCCGGGAAATCGAGCAGTTGCAGGAAGGCGCGGTTCCAGGCGACCAGCTTCAGGTCGGCGTCAAACACGGTGAGCCCCTGGTCGAGCAGGTCGAGCCCCGCTTGCAAGGTTTGTTGACGCCAGTGGCCGGTGTCAGTCTGCAAAGCGGCATCAGGGTGGGTCACGCGGGTCTCCGGTTGCGAGGCTCAAAGCCTGCCGATTCTAGGCATCGCACTGCGCCTGAACCACACCGAATCCGGCTTGCAAACATTCGTCACATTTGCTGGGAGGTGGTGAAAAAGTCCTCCCCGATCATCCGCTCGAAGTGACCTGAAACGCCGATTGACGTGCGGGCCACTCATGAAGAAGGCGGAAGCTCTCAATGATCAGTATAAACCCTTGGTTTGTGTCTGACAAGACGGGATGCCGCAAAACCCCCACAGCACACAGGGCTGCGAGGGACTCGACCAAGCCAACGACACCCGAAGGAGAAAACGCATGGCGCTGCAGCGCGAACATGGGGCAGAACACCCCTGCTGGCCTCTTGGGCCTTTCAAGATCCGACTGCCCTTCATCCATTACCGCTGGGAATTCCCTGAAATGATCCAGGGGCTGATCATGTTTGTGGTCAGCCTGGGGATGATCCCCCTGCTGATGAAGTACCTGGGCATGCCGTATGAGGCGGCGCTCGCGTTCTGCGTGGTGGCGGGGGTGGGCTATCTGCTGCCTGCCTTGATGGGGGTGCCCCTGGTGCCGGGCTGGATCACGCCGGCCATCCCGGTGGTCTTGCTCTACCTGCAGGCGTTCGAGCCCGGGCCCGAAGCCGTCAAGGCCATGATTGCCCTGCAGATTCTGGTGTTCATCATCTTCCTGGTGCTGGGCCTGACCGGCCTGGGCAACAAGCTGGTGAAGATCATCCCCAACTCTCTGAAGTCGGGCATCATCATCGGCGCCGGTATCGCGGCCATGATGGGCGAGCTGAAAACGGGCGGTCGCATCGACAACACCCCGATTTCGCTGTTGATCGGCTGCATCGTGTCGGCGTACGTGCTGTTTTCGCTGTCCTTCAAGCACTTTGTGGAGCACAGCCGCTTCGCCAAGCTCATCTCCAACTTCGGCATGATTCCCGGCATGGTCATCGCGATGCTGGTGGGCTGGGCGGTCAGCGAGTACCCCCTGCCAACGATCGAGTGGGGCATCACGCAGCCTGACTTCAAGCTGATGGCCAACTACCTGATCTTCAACGTTGGCATGCCCAGCACGGACATGTTCCTGCTGGCCATTCCCACGGCCCTGATCGCCTACGTGATCGCCTTCGGCGACATCCTGGTGGGCTTCACGCTGTGCCAACGCGTCGAGCACCTGCGCCCCGACGAGAAGATCGAGATGAACGTGACCCGTGTGCACCTGGTCACGGCCATCCGCAACGCCCTGCACGCCGTGCTGGCGCCGTGGCCCGGTCTGGCCGGCCCGCTGTGGACCGCGGCCCACGCGACCATCGCCGAGCGTCACTCGCTGGGTCGCAAGGCCATGGACTCCATCTACAGCGGTGGCGGCACCTTCTGGATCACGGGCCTGATCGCGATCTTCATCCTGCCCCTGGTGACGGTGTTCAAGCCGGTGCTGCCCATCGCCCTGTCGCTCACCCTGGTGCTGACGGCCTACATCTGCATCATGGTCGGCATGGAGGAGTTGAAGAACTCCGCCGAGCGTGGCGTGGCTGGCATCGTGGCCGTGACCCTGGCCATGCCCGATCCCAAGGCGACCGTCTATGCCGTGGTGATCGGTCTGATCCTGTACTGGCTCATTGAGCGACCCAATGCCGCACAGCGCGCCAAGGAGGACCTGTCGGTGCTGGCGGACAAGACCAGCGACATCAAGGCCGGCGACGAGCACGGCGTGGCCACTCGCTGACGCGGCGCCACACACACCCGCACTGCCCCCAAGACCTGAGCGCTGCAAACATTTGTCATGTTTGCCCTCAGGTCTTGCAACAGTGCTGCCCCACCATATAGCGCCACGGAAGTGACTGATCAGGCTCCGCGAGGCGCCATGACAAGACGACCATGAACATCACCATGAACACAGCAAACCCTTACAACATGGCCCTGGACAAGAACCCGGCCAACCATGTCAGTCTGTCGCCGCTGAGCTTTCTGAAGCGCACCGCGGCCATCTACCCCGACCGCCTGGCCATCATCTACGGTGAGCGTCGCCAGACCTGGGCCGAGACCGCCGCACGCTGCCGCCGCCTGGCCAGCGCGCTGCAAGCGCGTGGCATCGGCCACGGCGACACGGTGGCCGTGATGCTGCCCAACGTGCCCGCCATGCTGGAAGCCCACTTCGGCATCCCGATGACCGGTGCGGTGCTCAACACGCTCAACACCCGCCTGGACGCCGAAGCGGTCGCCTTCCAGCTGGAGCACGGTGAGGCCAAGGCCTTGCTGACCGACCGCGAATTCGCACGCGTGATGCGCGCCGCCCTGGAC
>JAGNPA010000119.1 GCA_017989885.1 Aquabacterium sp. | reverse complement strand
CAAGGTGGCAGACGCCGCTGAGGTGGCTGAAGCTGCCAAGGTCGTGAAGGCTGCTGAAGCCGCCAAGACGGCAGCTGAAGCCAGCAAGCCCGTTGCGCCCGCACCTGAAGTGGTCAAGCCCACCGCCGTGCGCGTGGTCAAGGCTGCTGACATCGAGGCCGAAGAGAAAAAGCGCGCAGACGATCTGTCTGCCCGCCGCAAGGCTGCTGAAGCCGAAGCTGCCGCCATCCGCGCCATGATGAATGCACCCAAGAAGGTGCTCGTGGCGAAGAAGGAAGAGCCCAAGCCGGTTGAGGCTGCCATCAAGGGCACCATTCACAAGCCCAAGGGCGCACCGGGTGCTGCGGCGCCGGGGACGACCGCGGGCGCTGCCAAGCCAGGCGACAAGAAATCGGTCAAGTCCGAGAAGCTGTCGTCGAGCTGGGCCGATGAGAAGAAGCGTGGCGCACCGGCCAACAAGGGCCGCAGCGATGCAGGTGCTTCGCGCAGTGGCTGGAAGGCCCCGGGTGGGCGTGGTGGTCGTCGCGGCAATGACCGTGGCGAGAGCCAGTCCACTTTCGTGGCACCGACCGAACCGCAGATCATCGAGGTTCACGTCCCTGAAACCATTTCTGTGGCCGATCTGGCTCACAAGATGGCCATCAAGGCTTCCGAGGTCATCAAGCAATTGATGAAGCTCGGCCAGATGGTGACCATCAACCAGCAGCTGGACCAGGAAACGGCCATGATTCTGGTCGAGGAAATGGGTCACAAGGCCTTTGCGGCCAAGCTGGACGATCCGGATGCGTTCCTGATGGAAGAGCATGCCGAACAGGCGGCCGAGTCCTTCCCACGTGCGCCGGTGGTGACTGTCATGGGTCACGTCGACCACGGCAAGACCTCGCTGCTGGACTACATCCGTACCACACGTGTGGCCACGGGCGAAGCGGGCGGCATCACGCAGCACATTGGCGCTTACCACGTCAACACGCCGCGCGGCATGATCACCTTCCTCGACACCCCGGGTCACGAGGCCTTCACGGCCATGCGTGCTCGCGGTGCCAAGGCAACCGACCTGGTGATTCTGGTGGTGGCCGCCGACGACGGCGTCATGCCCCAGACCAAGGAAGCCATTCACCACGCCAAGGCGGCAGGTGTGCCCATCGTGGTGGCGATCAACAAGATCGACAAACCCGGTGCCGCGCCTGATCGCGTGAAGCAGGAGTTGGTGGCTGAGCAGGTGGTGCCTGAAGAGTACGGTGGTGATTCACCGTTCGTGCATGTGTCGGCCAAGACGGGTCAAGGCATCGACGATCTGCTGGAGCAAGTCCTCCTGCAGGCCGAAGTGCTGGAACTGATGGCCCCGACCGATTCGCAGGCCAAGGGTCTGGTGATCGAAGCGCGCCTTGACAAGGGCCGCGGCCCCGTTGCCACCGTGCTGGTGCAATCCGGTACGCTGCGTCGTGGCGACATCGTGCTGGCCGGCGCAAGCTACGGCCGCGTCCGTGCCATGCTCGACGAGACTGGCAAGGCGTCGACCGAAGCGGGTCCGTCGATCCCTGTTGAAATTCAGGGCCTCACCGAGGTGCCGTCGGCGGGTGATGAATTCATGGTGCTGACTGATGAGCGTCGTGCCCGTGAAATTGCCACCTTCCGTCAGGGCAAGTACCGTGATGTGAAACTGGCGAAGCAACAGGCCGCCAAGCTCGAAAGCATTTTCGAGAACATGGGCCAAGGCGACGTTCAGACGCTGGGTCTCATCATCAAGGCCGACGTGCAAGGTTCGCAAGAAGCCTTGGCCACATCGCTGCTCAAGCTGTCCACGCCGGAAGTGCGTGTCCAGATCGTGCACGCTGCGGTCGGTGGCATCAGCGAGTCGGACGTCAACCTGGCGATTGCCTCGAAGGCCGTCATCATTGGTTTCAACGTGCGTGCCGATGCGGGCGCTCGCAAGCTGGCCGACAACAACGGCGTCGACCTGCGCTACTACAACATCATCTACGACGCTGTGGATGAGGTGAAAGCAGCGATGGGCGGCATGTTGGCACCGGAGCAGCGCGAGGAAGTCATCGGTACGGCCGAGATTCGTCAGGTCTTCGTGGCCTCGAAGATCGGCACGATCGCGGGCTGTATGGTCACCGACGGTGTGGTGCGTCGCAGTGCCAAGCTGCGCCTGCTGCGCGAGAACGTGGTCATCTACACCGGCGAGCTGGAAGGCCTCAAGCGCTTCAAGGACGATGCCAAGGAAGTTCGCGAGGGCTTCGAGTGTGGTCTGAACATCAAGGGCTACAACGACATCAAGGAAGGCGACGTCCTCGAGTTCTTCGAAATCAAGGAAGTGGCCCGTACGCTGTAAGCAGCGCGCAGGTTGCTCTGCCCCTCAACCCCGCCTGAGTCCAGGCGGGGTTTGTGTTTCCGAGCACCGACCGCCATGACAGCAGGAATTCACCATGCGCCATAAAAAAGCTACCCCCAACCGCAGCAATCGGGTCAATGACCAGATTCAGCGCGATGTGGCCGAGCTGATTCGCGATCTGAAGGATCCGCGGATCAGCAACATGGTCACCATCACCCACGTGGAGGTGACGCCCGACTACGCCCACGCCAAGGTGTTCTTCTCCTTGTTGGTGGGCGACGCCGCGGCTTGCGAAGAGGGCCTGAACGAGGCAGCGGGTTACATCCGCAATGGCTTGTTCAAGCGCCTGCAGATTCACACCGTCCCGACCCTGCATTTCCACTTTGATCGCACCACCGAGCGTGCGGCCGAGTTGAATGCCCTGATCACCCGTGCCGTGGCCGACAAGGCCAAGGACGATGAAGGCGAGGGCACGCCCACGTGAGCAAGCCACCGCGTCAGCCGCGTCGCCAACTGCATGGCGTCATCTTGCTTGACAAGCCTCTGGGTCTGTCGAGCAACGATGCTTTGCAGAAGGTGCGCCGTCTGATGCGAGCGGAAAAGGCGGGCCATACCGGCACGCTGGATCCGCTGGCCACGGGCCTGCTGCCCTTGTGTTTCGGGGCCGCGACGAAGTTTTCCCAGGTGTCCCTGGACGCCGACAAGCGGTACACGGCCACCCTGAAGCTGGGGGTGACGACCACCACCGGAGATGCCGAGGGCGAGGTGCTGCAGACACGCCCGGTGACGCCCGAGCAGGTCAACGCCGACCGCATTGCGCAGGCTTGCGAACGGTTCACCGGCCCGATCGAACAGGTGCCACCGATGCACTCGGCGCTCAAGCATCAAGGCAAGGCGCTGTACGAGTATGCGCGTGCGGGCATTGACATTGAACGCCCCCCGCGCTCGGTGACCCTTCACCGTATTGACATCCTCAACTGGCAGGGTGACGTGCTGGAATTGGATGTGCAATGCAGCAAAGGGACGTATATTCGCACCCTGGCGCAGGACATTGGTGAGGCCCTGGGTTGTGGCGCGCACCTGATTGGACTGCGCCGCACGGGCAGCGGTGGTGTGCGATTGGGCGGTGCGGTGACGCTGGAGGCCTTGATGGCCATGAGCGAAGCCGAGCGGGACGCCCACCTGTTGCCTGCTGATATTTTGTTGAACGATTGGCCGGAGGTGCTCTTGAGTGAGCCCGAGGCCGCGCGTTTCCTCACCGGCTTGCGCCGGAGAACGAGTTTGGCCGATGCGCCCCAGGTGCGTGTGTATGGGCCCCATCCTGAGCCGGGCAGCCACCCGGATCGCCGCGTGTTGCTGGGCAGTGCCCACATCAAGGGCGGCGAACTGATCCCTACGCGCCTGCTGAGTCCGGCCGAGGTGGAAGGCATGTTGACCCAGTCAGCCCCTTCCGCTGCGGTGGCATCAGCCTCAGAAATTTGATTTAGGACCAAAGAGCTTTTATGAGCACTCAAATTCGCAACATCGCGATCATCGCCCACGTTGACCATGGCAAAACCACCATGGTTGACCAACTTCTGCGCCAGTCTGGCACCTTTGCCGATCACGAAAAAGTGGTCGACACGGTCATGGACAACAACGCCATCGAACGTGAGCGCGGCATCACCATCCTGGCCAAGAACTGTGCCGTGAGCTGGGAAGGCACCCACATCAACATCGTCGACACCCCAGGCCACGCGGACTTCGGCGGTGAAGTTGAGCGCGCGCTGTCGATGGTCGACGGCGTGGTGCTGCTGATCGATGCGCAAGAAGGCCCGATGCCCCAGACGCGTTTCGTGACCAAGAAGGCCCTGGCCTTGGGCCTGAAGCCCATCGTCGTGGTCAACAAGGTGGACAAGCCCGGTGCGAAGCCTGATGCCGTGATCAACGCCGCTTTCGACCTGTTCGACAAGCTGGGCGCGACCGACGAGCAGCTGGACTTTCCCGTTGTGTACGCTTCTGGCATCAATGGCTGGACGTCGCTGGAAGAAGGCACACCTGGCGAGCAGTGGGGCCCCGACATGTCGGCCCTGTTCAACACCGTGCTCAAGCACGTGCCGGCTCAAAAGGGTGACCCTGCTGCCCCGCTGCAACTGCAGATCTCTGCGCTCGACTTCTCGACCTTCGTGGGTCGCATCGGCGTGGGCCGCGTGAGCCAAGGCACGGTCAAGGCCGGCCAGGACGTGCTCGTGATGGAGGGCCCTGAGGGCAAGTCCATCAAGGGCCGCATCAACCAGGTGCTGACCTTCCACGGTCTGGACCGTGTGCAAGTGACCGAAGCCGGTCCTGGCAACATCGTGCTGATCAACGGGATCGAAGACATCAACATCGGTGTCACCGTGACCGATCGTGAGAATCCTCAGCCTCTGCCGATGCTGAAGATCGACGAGCCCACGCTGACCATGAACTTCTGCGTGAACAACTCGCCTCTGGCGGGTCGTGAAGGCAAGTTCGTGACGAGCCGTCAGATCTGGGATCGCCTGCAGAAGGAGCTGCAACACAACGTGGCGCTGCGCGTCAAGGAAACCGACGAAGACGGTATCTTTGAAGTGTGCGGCCGCGGCGAATTGCACCTGACCATCTTGCTGGAAAACATGCGTCGCGAAGGCTATGAACTGGCCGTCTCGAAGCCGCGCGTGATGTTCAAGGACATCGACGGCGTGAAGTGCGAGCCGATGGAACTGGTCACCGCCGACGTGGAAGAAATTCACCAGGGTGGCGTGATGCAGGCCCTGGGTCTGCGCAAGGGCGACCTGGTCAACATGGAGCCGGACGGCCACGGCCGCGTGCGCCTGGAATACCGCATTCCGGCTCGTGGTTTGATTGGTTTCAGCAACGAGTTCATGAACCTGACCCGTGGTTCGGGCCTGATCTCGTCGATCTTTGACGGCTACGAAGCGCACAAGGGCGAAATCGGCGGCCGCAAGAACGGCGTGCTGATCTCGATGGACGAAGGCGAAATCTTCACCTACGCTCTGGGCAAGTTGGACGACCGTGGTCGCATGTTCGTCAAGCCCAACGATCCTGTCTATGAAGGCATGATCGTGGGCATCCACAGCCGTGAGAACGACCTGGTGGTGAACGCAACCCGTACCAAGCAGCTGACCAACTTCCGCGTGTCCGGCAAGGAAGACGCGATCAAGATCACGCCGCCGATCGACCTGACACTGGAATACGGTGTGGACTTCATCGATGACGACGAACTGGTCGAAATCACGCCGAAGTCGGTGCGTGTGCGCAAGCGCCACCTGAAGGAACAGGACCGCAAGCGCGCTTCGCGCGAATCCTGATCCGCGTTGACGGATTGAGGTAAAAAGGCCGCGTGTGACAACGCGGCCTTTTTTGTTTTGATGCCTGGGGGATGAGATGGAGCGTGTGATTCAGACGGAGATCGTGGGCGGCTTGGGGGTCATCACCCTGAACCGGCCCAAGGCGCTCAATGCCTTGTCGCTGGAGATGGTGCGTGAACTCACGGTGGTGCTGCGGGGCTGGAGCGCGCACCCAGCCGTGCACGCGGTCTTGCTGCATGGTGCGCCGAGGCCCGCAGAGGGCGGCAAGCATCCGGTGACGCATTTTTGTGCGGGCGGCGACATTCGCTTCATGCATGACGCCGCATTGGCGGGGGATGCGGCGGTGGAGGATTTCTTCACCGAAGAGTACAGCCTGGATCACCTGATCCACAGCTACCCCAAGCCCACGATCGCCTGGATGGAAGGTGTGACGATGGGCGGTGGCATGGGGCTGGCGCAGGGGTGCGAGCTGCGGGTGGCGACCGAATCGCTGCGCATGGCGATGCCCGAGACGCGCATCGGCCTGTTCCCGGATGTGGGCGGTGGGTACTTTCTGTCGCGTTGCGTGGGTTCAGTGGGTGAGTACCTGGGCATCGTAGGGCCGCATCTG
>JAGNPA010000118.1 GCA_017989885.1 Aquabacterium sp. | reverse complement strand
CGTGTTGTTTGAAGACGATGCGGTGCTGGCGATCAACAAGCCGGCGGGCGTGGCCGTGCATGGCGGCAGCGGGGTCAGTTTCGGCGTGATCGAGCAACTGCGCCGCGCTCGGCCCCAGGCCCGGTTCCTGGAACTGGTGCACCGCCTGGACAAAGAAACATCCGGCATCTTGCTGGTGGCCAAGAAGCGCAGTGCGCTGACCACCTTGCAGGATGTGTTTCGCAATCGCCAGGTGCAAAAAACCTACGCCGCCCTGGTGATCGGCGACTGGCCCGCCTCGCGCAAGGTCATCGACGTGTCGCTGCACAAGTTCTTGACCCCCGAGGGCGAACGGCGCGTCATGGCCGTCAAGGACGAAGACGAGGGTCGGCGCTCCATCAGCCTGGTGCACGTCGTGCAGCGCTATGCGCAGTTCAGCCTGCTGGATGTGACCATCAAGACCGGCCGCACCCACCAGATCCGGGTGCACCTGCAGCACGAGGGTCACCCCATCGTGGGCGACGACAAGTATGGGGACTTTGCCTTGAACAAGGCCCTGGGGCGCGGCAGCGTCAACGAGCCGATCAAGGGCTTAGACCGCCGTCAGTTGCCTGAGGGCCGTTTTGCGCGCATGTTCCTGCATGCGCGTTACCTGCGCATCGACCATCCCGTCACGGGTGAGCCCCTGACCCTGGAAGCCCCGCTGCCCGCTGATTGTGCGCAGTTGCTGACGGCGCTGGCGCCACTTGACCCCGCCTCTGCGAAAGCTTGACCATGAACTTTTCCGACGAAGGTGACCTGCGTCCGCGTGCTTACGACCTGATCGTGTTCGATTGGGATGGCACGCTGTTTGACTCCACCGCGCTGATCGCCCGCTCCATCCAGCTGGCCTGCGAGGACATGGGCCAGCCGGTACCGGCGCGTCACGAGGCGGCCTATGTCATCGGTCTGGGTCTGCACGATGCCCTGGCCCATGTGGCCCCCACCTTGCCGGCGGAACAGGTGCCCGCGATGGGGCAGCGCTACCGCCATCATTACTTCCGCCAGCAAGGCGAGCTGAGCCTGTTCGATGGCACGGTCGAGCTGTTGCAGGCGCTCAAGGCCCGCCACCACTGGCTGGCGGTCGCCACGGGCAAGAGCCGTCAGGGCCTCAACGAGGCGCTCACCCACGTCGAGCTGCGCGGCATGTTCGATGGCACCCGCACGGCCGACGAAACCGCCTCCAAGCCTCATCCTCTGATGTTGCAGGAGCTGATGGCCGAGTTCGGTGTCGACCCGGAGCGCACCCTGATGATCGGCGACACCACTCACGATCTGCAATTGGCACTCAACGCGGGCACGCACAGTGTGGCGGTCAGCTATGGCGCGCACGAGCCAGCCGCCTTTGGTGACTATCCCGCCCGGTTCGTGGCCCATTCGACGGCGGAGCTGCACGACTGGTTGTTGCGACATGCCTGAACTGCAACTCGAACCTCAAGCGTTGTGCGCGTCTGCCGATTTGCAAGAGCGCGGCGACGCGGTGATGTTCGAAGTGTTGGCAGACGGGAAGCCGGTGTCCGCTTTTGCCGTTCGCTACAACACCGTGGCCGTGGCCTACCTGAACCGCTGCGCCCACCTGCCGGCCGAGATGGACTGGCAGCCCGGTCAGTTCTGGGACCTGGACAAACGGTTCATCGTCTGTGCGATGCATGGCGCACTGTACGATCCGCCCCAGGGTCGGTGTGTCATGGGGCCTTGCCGTGGCGCACACCTGACCCCCATCCCCTTGAGCGAGAAAGAGGGGCGGGTCTGTTGGTATCCTTCGGAGCGGTTGCAGCCGGTCTTCTGACCCCAGTTGTCGCTTGACGCGTTTTTTTCACCTTTTCAGGCCCTTTCATGAGCGCAGACGATCCCCGTAAACCGGATTTGCCCACGGCAACCGAGAACGCCTTGTTGACGCAGTTCGCGCGTGCCTACCTGCAGCAGCAGCGCAGCGAGCAGCGCTGGCGGTGGTTCTGGCGCCTGGTGTGGCTGTTTGTCGCGGCATCCATCATCTGGGGCACGATCCAGACGGTGCCCTCGGCCAAAGCGCCGGTGACGGCCCACACCGCGCTGGTCGAGGTGCGGGGTGTCATCGCCACCGATGCCGAGGCCAACGCCGACAACCTGATGGCCGCGCTGCGCAGTGCGTTTGAAGACCATGGTGCCCGCGCCGTGATCTTGCGCATCAACTCGCCTGGCGGCAGTCCGGTGCAGGCCGGTCTGGTGCATGACGAAATCGTGCGCCTCAAGGCCCTGCACAAGAAGAAGATTTACGCCGTGTGCGAAGAGATGTGCGCTTCGGCGGCTTACTACATCGCCGCTGCCGCTGATCAGGTGGTGGTGGACAAGGCCTCGGTGGTGGGCTCCATCGGCGTGCTCATGGACGGGTTTGGTTTCACGGGGGTCATGGAGAAGATCGGTGTCGAGCGCCGACTGATGACCTCAGGGTCCAACAAGGGGATGCTGGACCCCTTCTCGCCGCGTGATCCGATTCAGGAAACCTACGCACAGGCCATGCTGGACCAGATCCACCAGCAGTTCATCTCGGTGGTCAAGAGCGGTCGCGGCAAGCGACTGCAGGACAACCCCGAACTGTTCAGCGGTCTGTTCTGGAATGGCGAGCAGGCCGTCAGCCTGGGGCTGGCCGACCGACTGGGCAGCCTCGATCAGATTGCGCGCGATGAGGTGAAGGCCGAAGACATCATCGACTACACCCAGAAAGAAAACCTGGCCGAGCGTCTGGCCAAGCGTTTCGGGGCGGCTGTTGGGGCCGGTGCCGTGCAAGCGATGCGCGAATCGGTCCACATCCGCTGACCAACTCTGGCGTCTGACGTGTGACGTCAGGCGTCCAGCGTCATCACCAGGCGCGTGGCCGCTTCCTCTGACAAGGTCAGCAGTTGCGCCACCCCGGCGATGTCGTCTCTCAGAGCCGGTTGAGCGTTGGGGGCATCCCAGCCGTTGCGTGAGTGGCGGGCCAGGCGCACGGCCAGCATCACATTGCGAACCTGTGGGTCGTTCACACGGCGCTCGTCGGTGCACTTGATGAGCATGTCGGGCAACTGCCACTCGCGCATCAGCCCATGTGCCAGTGCGTTCAAGGTGGTGCCCAGCACCGCCTTTTGGGCCGCGGACGATCGCAGCGCGGGGTCAACCCGCTTCAGTCGGTCAATTTCCTTGGCCAGCTTGGGGGCGTGACACCACAGCAGCATTTCGGCAAAGTCGTGCAGCAGGGCCGCCTCGTACAGAATGGCCGCGTCTTCATCCTGTCTTCGGATGGCGAAGTTCAAGGAGAAGTTGGCGGCGCGCTGTGCGCGGGTGATCACCTTCAACAGGCCACTGGCCGCGTCGGGGTCGGATTTGAACCACTCGATGAAAGTGGGTGCGTTCAGGAAGGTGTTGAAAAAGGGCGCAATGCCCATCATCACGATCGCCCCGGTCAGCGTTTCGGGGGGCTCCACACCCAGGCGGGTGCAATAGCGTGAGACGTGCGTGAGCACCTTCAGTACCATCAGTGGGTTGGCCCCCATGGCATCGGCCAGGGTTCTGGCGTCCACGGTGCCGCGCGTGTCCTCGATCTCGCGCAATTGCTCCAATTCCGCCAGCGCATGCGGCAGGATCGGGATCTCTGCATCGGCCAAGGCACGTACCCAGGCAGACACGCTGGGCAGGGGGGAGTCGATCATGTGGCAACCTCAAGCCAATCTGATGTCCTCTTATCCCCTGTTTCCCGCATGTTGACAAGCCGGGAAGTCCCCGGCGCGTGTCAACTTTTCACTTCTCAAGCCGAAGCGAGGGCCTCACTTGCCGCCGAGCAAGGCCTTCTTGAGGTCGGAGTCGACCGGCGAGTTGCCCAGCCAGATCTTCAGCAGGGCGTTGTAGAAGTCGTCACCCGCGATGTCGCGGCCCTTTTGGGCGCCATCCACCAGCACGCGCAGACCCGAGCCGGGCACGAGGTTCATGTGGATGGTGGTTCCCTTCTTGACCGAACCGAAGCTCTTCATCAGGGCCAGCAGTTCGTCGACGCGGGGCTTGAACTTGGCCATTTCGGCGTCGCTGTGGTTCTTCTCGAAACCGGCAATCATGGCTTCGGCAAACTCTTCACCGGTCAGGTTGCGCAGCAGCACGATCTGCATGCCCTTGGCGCCGGCTTGCGAGATGAGGCCGGCGGCGTTGCTGTCTTTCTTGGTCACATACAGACCGGCCGCGTAGACGTCAAAGACCATCTTCACACGGATACCTGCACCGTTCAATTGCAGGGACTGGTTGGCCACCTGGTAGGTGTCGCCGAACTTGGCGCCTTTGATTTCGAGGGCCATGGCGGGCAGGGTTGCGGCCAGGGCGGTGCTCAGGATCAGGGCGCGGGCAAAGGATTTCATGGTTTCTCCGGGGAAAACGCTGGGGCAAGCGCCCAGCAAGATACATGTGACGATGATTTTTATCTTATGTCGGCGCCTGTATCCATCGGGATATCACCTTGGTTTCATCGCAAATTTGTCCGAATTTGTGTTGCGGCGTGGCGATATTGCGCCACCCTTACCCCGGATTGGAGGGTGACATGGCGCAGAATGTCGCTTCCAAAGCGTTCAGGGTTTCTACTTCTGCGAGACGGATGCATGTCCTTTCTGGTTATTGACATAGGCAATACGCGCCTGAAGTGGGGCCTGTACGCGACACCCGCGCCAGGCTCCGAGTTGTTGGCGCACGGTGCCGTGGTGCTGGAGGACATCGATTACCTCTGGGATTTGTACTGGAAGAACCTGATGCACAAGCCCAGGGCGATGCTGGGTTGCGTGGTGGCCGGGGAGGCCATCAAGCGCCGGGTGGAAGAGCAATTGGTCGAAGGCTGGGGGATTCAACCCCGCTGGGTGTCGTCCAGCCAGCAGGCTGGCGGCGTGATCAACAGTTACGAGCACCCGCAGCGTCTGGGTTCTGACCGTTGGGCGGCCATCATTGGCGCACGTCAGCATGCCTTGCACCTGCACCCGGTTGACACGCCTCCCGTGCTGGCCGTGATGGTGGGCACGGCCGTGACGGTGGACGCGGTGGACGCCAACGGCCGCTTTCTGGGCGGCCTGATCCTGCCCGGCTTTGGCTTGATGTACCGCGCCCTGGAAAGCGGCACCGCGGGCCTGAAGGTGCCAACCGGTGAGGTGCGTGACTTTCCGACCAACACCAGCGACGCCTTGATGAGCGGCGGCACCGATGCCATTGCGGGGGCCATCGAGCGCAGCCTGCGTCGCCTGCGCGAGCACACCGGCCTTGACCCCATGTTGATCATGTCGGGCGGTGCGGTCTCGCGCCTGGGGCACGATGTGATCGAGTGGCCGGCCTTCGTGGTGGAGAACCTGATTTTCGAAGGCCTGCTGACGCTGGCCTCTGCGATCAAAGAATGAAGCGCGACAGGTCTTCGTTGCGGGCGAGTTCGCCCAGACGACGATCGACCTCGGCGGCATCGACCACGTGCGTCTGTCCGCTCAGGTCGGGCGCCTGAAACGACAACTCGTCGAGCAGGCGCTCCATCACGGTGGCCAGGCGGCGTGCACCGATGTTCTCGGTGCGCTCGTTCACCTCGAACGCAATCTGCGCCAAACGCTGAATGGCCTCGGGCGTGAATTCAAGGGTCACGCCTTCAGCCGACAGCAAGGCCTGATACTGCTTGATCAGGCTGGCCGTGGGCTGGGTCAGGATGGCTTCGAAGTCGCCCACCGACAGGGAGGACAGCTCCACGCGGATCGGGAAGCGCCCCTGCAGTTCCGGGATCAGGTCGCTGGGCTTGCTCAGGTGGAACGCGCCTGAGGCGATGAAAAGGATGTGGTCGGTCTTGACCATGCCGTACTTGGTCTTGACCGTGGTGCCCTCGACCAGCGGCAGCAGATCGCGCTGCACGCCCTGACGTGACACCTCGGCACCATTGCCTTCGGCGCGGCTCGCCACCTTGTCGATCTCGTCGATGAAGACGATGCCATTTTGCTCGGCACGCTCCAGCGCCTTGGCGCGGATGTCGTCTTCATTGAGCAGCTTGGCGGCTTCTTCCTCGATCAGTTGCATGCGAGCTTCCGCCACCGTCACCTTGCGCGACTTGCGCGCCTGCTGCCCGATCTGCGAGAACATGCCGCGCAGTTGCTCAGCCATGTCTTCCATGCCGGCCGGGCTCATGATTTCGACGGCTGGGGTCTTGGCGTCATTGAGTTCGATCTCGATTTCCTTGTCATCGAGCGAGCCTTCGCGCAGGCGCTTGCGCATCACCTGGCGGGCGGTGTTGTCGGCCGCGGGCGCGCTGCCCAGCTCGGTGCGTGGGGGCGGCACCAGCACATCCAGGA
>JAGNPA010000117.1:0-5000 GCA_017989885.1 Aquabacterium sp. | reverse complement strand
CTCGTCTTCCCTTCATCAGATTACCCCAACCGTCCGGAGACTGCTCGCATGGCCTCGCTGTTTGCTACCGTTGAAATGGCCCCCCGGGATCCCATCCTGGGCCTCAACGAACAATTCAATGCCGACACCAACCCCAACAAGGTGAACCTGGGTGTGGGCGTCTATACCGACGACAACGGCAAGCTGCCCCTGCTGAAGTGCGTGGCCGCTGCCGAACAGCAGATCGCTGCCGCTCCCAAGCCCCGTGGCTACCTGCCCATCGAGGGCATCGCCGCCTACAACAAGGCCGTGCAAGGCCTGGTGTTCGGTGCCGAGCACGCTGCCGTCACCGAAGGCCGCATCGTCACGGCGCAAGCCATTGGTGGCACGGGCGGTCTGAAGCTGGGCGCCGACTTCCTGCACAACGTCAGCGGCAAGAAGCAAGCCCTGATCTCGAACCCGAGCTGGGAAAACCACCGCGCCATCTTTGAAACCGCCGGCTTCACCGTGGGCACCTATCCCTACTACGACGAAGCCAAGCGCGGCATCAACTTTGAAGGCATGCTGGCTGCGCTGAACGCGGCCGAAGCCGGCACCGTGATCGTGCTGCACGCCTGCTGCCACAACCCCACCGGCTACGACCTGACCGAAGCCGAATGGGATCAGGTGATCGCGGCCGTCAAGGCACGCGGCCTGGTGGCCTTCCTCGACATGGCCTACCAAGGCTTTGGCGAAGGCATCGCCGAAGACGGCAAGGTGATCGGCAAGTTCCTGGACGCCGGCCTGAACTTCTTCGTCTCCACCAGCTTCTCCAAGAGCTTCTCGCTGTACGGCGAGCGCGTCGGTGCCCTGAGCATCGTCAGCGAGTCGAAGGAAGAAGCCGGCCGCGTGCTGAGCCAGCTCAAGCGCGTGATCCGCACCAACTACTCCAACCCGCCCACGCACGGCGCCACCGTGGTGGCCATGGTGCTGAACTCGCCCGAGCTGCGCAAGCAGTGGGAAGACGAGCTGACCGAGATGCGCGTGCGCATCAAGGACATGCGCGCGGCCCTGGTTCAGGAGCTGACCGCCGCCGGCGTGCAGGGCGACCTGGGCTACATCACCCGCCAGAAGGGCATGTTCAGCTACTCCGGCCTGAACGCCACTCAGATGCAGCGTCTGCGTGCCGAGTTCGGTGTGTACGGTGTCGATTCGGGCCGCATTTGCGTGGCCGCGCTGAACACCAAGAACATCAAGGCTGTGGCTGCGGCCATCAAAGCGGTGATGTGAGCCGCACGGGTTTGATCCAGCAGGTGTCTTGACGTCCTGTTAGGGGATAACACGCAACAAGGGGGCGCTACCGCAAGGTGGGCGCCCCCTTTGTCATTTCAGTTTTGAACAGCATTTGTGAAATTGTGACGAATGCCTGCTCAAAACTCCGCGTGCAATCTTGTCAAAAGTCATTTATGCTGCAATGCAACATGTCCCGATTTGAGAGGCATGCTTTTCGACGCCACAGACACAGAAGGTCACGCCATGCTCTACCAGCTCTACGAATCCAACCGCGCCTGGCTCAGCCCTTTCTCTGAGTTCGCCAGCGCGGCCTCCAAGCTCTACAGCAACCCACTGTCGCCCTTTGCGCAAGTGCCTTCGGCCCACCGCTTTTCGGCGGGTTTTGATCTGGCCAGCCGCCTGACCAAAGAGTACGAAAAGCCTGAATTCGACATCAACCATGTCTCGATGGACGGGGTGGATGTGGTGATCCAGGAAAAAGTTGTCGAGCACAAGCCCTTCTGTCGCCTGCTGCGCTTCAAGCGTTTCACCGACGACGCCGCCATGCTCACCAAGATGCGCGATCAGCCTTCGGTGCTGGTCGTGGCGCCGCTGTCCGGCCACCACGCCACGCTGCTGCGTGACACCGTGCGCACCTTGCTGCAAGACCACAAGGTCTACATCACCGACTGGATCGACGCCCGCATGGTGCCGCAGGCCGACGGCGCCTTCCACCTGGACGACTATGTCAACTACGTGCAGGACTTCATCCGCAAGGTGGGTCCGAACGTGCACGTGATCTCGGTGTGCCAACCCACCGTGCCGGTGCTGGCGGCCGTCTCGCTGATGGCCAGCCGCGGCGAGACCACGCCCTTGACCATGACCATGATGGGCGGCCCCATTGACGCCAGCCGCTCGCCCACGGCCGTGAACAACCTGGCCACCAACAAGTCGTTCTCGTGGTTCGAGAACAACGTGATCTACAAGGTGCCGCAGAACTACCCGGGCGCCGGCCGCAATGTCTACCCGGGCTTCCTGCAGCACACCGGCTTCGTGGCAATGAACCCCGACCGTCATGCGACCTCGCATTACGACTACTTCCTCGACCTGATCCGAGGCGACGACGACAACGCCGAAGCCCACCGCAAGTTCTATGACGAGTACAACGCCGTGCTGGACATGCCGGCCGAGTACTACCTGGACACCATCCGGACCGTCTTCCAGGAATTTGCACTGGTCAAGGGCACCTGGGAAGTGCGCAACCCCGAAGGCAAGAAGGAGCTGGTGCGTCCGCAGGACATCACCACCACCTCCCTGCTGACCATCGAGGGCGAGCTCGACGACATCTCTGGTTCGGGCCAGACCCGCGCGGCCCAGGATCTGTGCAGTGGCATCCCTGCCAAGAACAAGAAGCACTACGACGTGGTCGGCGCCGGTCACTACGGCATCTTCTCGGGCCGTCGCTGGCGCGAGTTTGCCTACCCGGAGATCCGCTCCTTCATCCTGGCTCACAACAAGGCTGAAGCGGCGCCTCAAGGCAAGGCACTCAAGGGCATCGCCGCCTGATCCACCTCGGGCTTGTACACTGCGGCGCCATCATGGACGCCGAACAGATCAACGCCCTCCTGCCGCAGACGCAATGCACGCGCTGCGGCTTTCCTGATTGCGCCAGCTACGCCCAGGCCATTGCCCTGGGTGAAGCGGGCATCAACCAGTGCCCCCCGGGCGGGACCGAGGGTGTGCGTCGCCTGGCCGCACTCACCGGCCTGCCCGCGTTGCCACTCGATCCGGCTTACGGCGTCGAAGGGCCGCGCGCCCTGGCAGTCATCGACGAGGACTGGTGCATCGGCTGCACGCTGTGCATCCAGGCCTGCCCGGTCGACTGCATCATCGGCACCAACAAGCACCTGCACACGGTCATCGAATCCCAATGCACCGGATGCGAGCTGTGCCTGCCCGTCTGTCCGGTCGATTGCATCACCTTGGTGCCGGCGCACCCCGAGCCGGTGCCCACCGGCTGGGCTGCCTGGTCGCCTGAACAGGCCGATGAGGCCCGTGCCCGCCACACGTTCCGCGCCACCCGCATCGCCCGCGCGAAAGCCGACAACGACGTCCGCCTGCTGGCCAAGGGCGAGCACAAGCTGCAGGACCTGGCCGCCGCCTCCAAGCTCACCGACCCGGTGCAGCTCGACCACAAGCGCAGCATGATCGAGGCCGCCCTGGCCCGCGCCCGAGCGCGCCGGGGACAAAGCTGAGACAAACCCTGATATGGGGGTCATCCCCCTGTCATCGTTGGCGCGAAAAATGCATCCTGTCGCCGTGAACAGCACCAGCGCTGCTGTTCAGCTACTGGAGAAGTTATGCGCGCCCTGATGAACCTGGCCATTGAGCCGGCCCTGAAGTTGTTTGAAGTCTCGACCCTGGTCGTGATCACCCCCTCCCAGCAGGCTGTCAAACGCGTCCTCAAAGTGATGGCCGACACCCCGATGGGTGCGGTCAAGATCGTGAGAGACCGCTACCCTCGCTCGCGCCGCCACGAAGTCCTGTCCTGCATGGAACTGAGCGCGGCGTTCTGAGAACGCCCTTGAAGACGCTGTCATCGACCTGATTTATTCTGTGGGTTGCCCGGCCCGGTGTACGCTTGCTGCACTGGCCCTCCTGATCAGAAAGGTTTGCGATGCCCGCGTCCCGATTCACCCCCTCGCCCCTGTCCCGCCGCCTGGCCGGCATCAGCCTGGTCCTCGCGCTGGCCATGCCCTTGAGCGGTTGCGGCTACAACGACTTCCAGCGGCTGGATGAGGCCACCAAGGCCTCCTGGTCCGAGGTGCTCAACCAGTACCAGCGCCGCGCCGACCTGATTCCCAACATCGTGGCCACCGTCAAGGGTGAAGCCAACTTCGAGCAAGAAACCCTGACCAAGGTCATCGAAGCCCGCTCCAAGGCCACCAGCATCCAGGCCACGCCCGAGCTGATCAACGACCCCGAAGCGTTCAACAAATTCCAGCAGGCACAGGGCGAGCTGTCGGGCGCCCTGTCGCGCCTGTTGGTGGTCACCGAGAACTACCCCAACCTGAAGGCCAACCAGGGCTTCCAGGACCTGCGCATTCAGCTGGAAGGCACCGAAAACCGCATCACCGTGGCGCGCAACCGCTACATCGAGTCGGTGCAGTCGTACAACGTGCTGGCCCGCAGCTTCCCGACCAACCTGACGGCCATGGTCTTCAGCTACAAGCCCAAGGCCAGCTTCACGGTGCAGAACGAAGCCCAGATCTCCGCACCACCCACGGTTGATTTCGGCAACAAGTGATGCATGCCCTGCTGCGCTGGCCACCCCGGCGCCCGCTGGTCACGCTGGCGGGCCTGCTGCTTGGCCTGGCCTTCAGCCTGACACTGGGATGGGTGCCCGCCGCATGGGCCCAGGCCAACACGGCGACCGGCCCCGGTGGCGTGCTGGCCGTGCCGGCCTTGAGCGCCCGCGTCATCGACCAGACGGGCACCCTGACGCCCGAGCAACTGCGCGCCTTGAGCGACAAGCTGCAGGCGCTGGAGACCCAGCGCGGCTCACAGGTGGTCATCCTCATGGTGCCCAGCACCCAGCCCGAAGACATTGCCGCGTATGGGCAGCGGGTGGGTGACACCTGGAAGATCGGTCGGCGCGAGGTGGGCGATGGCCTGCTGGTGATCGTGGCCCTGCAGGATCGCCGCATGCGCATCGAGGTGGCCAAGACGCTGGAGGGCGCCATCCCTGACCTGATGGCCAGTCGCATCAT
>JAGNPA010000116.1 GCA_017989885.1 Aquabacterium sp. | reverse complement strand
GCCTTGGCCGTGGGGATCATCTCGCGCCCCTCACGGTAGAGGTACTTCTCGGTGATCAGGCCTTCGATGATGGCCGCGCGGGTGGCAGGTGTGCCCAGCCCCTTCTCGGTCATCGCCGCCTTCAGCTCCTCGTCGTCGATCAGCTTGCCTGCGCCTTCCATGGCACTCAACAGCGTCGCTTCCGTGTAGCGGGCCGGCGGCTTGGTCTTCAAGGCACTGACCAGCACGTCCTCGTTGCGCACGGCCTCGCCCGGCTGCACGGCCACCAGCGTGGTGTCGTCGCCCTCTTCGGCCGCTTCCTTGCCGTACACGGCCATCCAGCCCGGCTTGACCAGCACCTTGCCGTTCGTCTGAAAGTGGTGCACCTGGTCGGCCACCGGCACCTTGGTGATGCGGGTGGTGACCATGAACTCGGCCGACGGGTAGAACACCGCAATGAAGCGCTTGACCACCATGTCGTACAGCTTGGCCTCGGCCTCGGTGAGGCTGCCGGGGGCCTGCATCGTCGGGATGATGGCAAAGTGGTCCGACACCTTGGCGTTGTCGAAAATGCGCTTGTTGGGCTTGATGTAGCCCTCGCGCACCGCCTTGCCGGCATGCGTGGCCAAAGCGCGCAGCGGGCCGGGCAGCTCTGCGCTGGCGATCATCGCCATCGTGTCCTTCACGACCGGCAGGTAGTCTTCCGGCAGCGCACGCGAATCGGTTCGCGGATACGTCAGGGCTTTGTGCTTTTCATACAGCGCTTGCGCCAGCGACAGCGTGGTCTTGGCACTGAAGCCAAAGCGCGAGTTCGCCTCACGCTGCAGCGTGGTCAGGTCGTACAACAGCGCGCTGGCCTGCGAGCTGGGCTTGGCCTCTTCCGTCACGGTGCCGGTCTGGCCGCGCACCGCATCGGCAATCGCCTGCGCCTCGGCCTCTGTCCAGACGCGATCCGCCTTCAGCTCGGCGTCCTGCGAGCCTTCCACGGCATTCTTGACCTTCTTGAACTCCGGGTCGAACCACTTGCCGTCGTAACTGCCAGCGGACACCTCGAAGCTGCCGCGGATTTCCCAATAATCGCGGAACACGTGCTTGCGGATCTTTTCTTCGCGCTCCACCACGATGGACAACGTGGGCGTCTGCACCCGGCCCACGGTGGTCAGGAAAAAGCCCCCATCGCGCGAGTTGAACGCCGTCATCGCCCGCGTGCCATTGATGCCCACCAGCCAGTCGGCCTCGGAGCGGCAACGCGCGGCACTGGCCAGCGGCAGCATCTGCTCATCGGTGCGCAAGGCGTCAAAGCCGTCGCGGATGGCCTGCGGCGTCATGCTCTGCAGCCACAGGCGGCGCACGTCCTTGCCCAGGCCCTTGGCACGCAGCGTGGCGGTGCTGTCTTGCGCGTACTGCGCAATCAGGCGGAAGATCAGCTCCCCTTCGCGCCCCGCGTCACACGCGTTGATCAGGGTGGTGACGTCCTTGCGCTTGATCAGCTTGACCAGGGCATTGAGGCGCCCCTTGCTCTTGTCGATCGGGTTCAGATCGAAGTGCGGCGGGATCACCGGCAGGTTGGCGAAACTCCACTTGCCGCGCTTGACGTCGAACTCTTCCGGCGCCTTGATCTCGACCAGGTGGCCGACGGCGGAGCTGACCACATAGTGCTCGCTCTCGAAGTATTCATCGTGTTTCTCGAACTTGCCATCCACCGGCGTCAACGCGCGCACGATGTCTTGGGCAACCGAAGGTTTTTCTGCAATGACCAGGGCTTTGCTCATGGGCGTGTTTATATATGCAAACCGTTCATACAATCGGGTTTCTCGCGCGCACACACGCGCGCACCCGCACATTTCAATATAAACACACTGGTCGATGACGCAAGCCGCGCACAAACCCACGCCCGCCGCCCGCACCGCCGCACACAGCGACAAGGCCGCTGGCCACGGTCGCCGCACCCAGGTGCGTGACTCGGGCATCCACGGCAAGGGCGTCTACGCCGTGCGCCCCATCCAGGCTGGCGAACGCGTGCTTGAGTACAAGGGCGAAATCATCACCTGGGAAGAGGCGCTTGAGCGCCACCCGCACGACCCCGAGCAGCCCAACCACACCTTCTACTTCCACCTCGACGACGGCCACGTCATCGACGGCAAGCACGAAGGCAACTCGGCCAAGTGGATCAACCACTCGTGTGAGCCCAACCTCGAAGCCGAACAGGTCGGCAACCGCGTCTTCCTCGACGCCTTGCGCGACATCGCCCCCGGCGAAGAACTCTTCTTCGACTACGGCCTGGTCATCGACGCCCGCATGACGCCCAAGCTCAAGAAGGAATACGCCTGCTGGTGCGGCGCCCCCACCTGCCGCGGCACCATGCTGGCCCCCAAGGAGCGCAAGCGCCGCTCAGGTCGCCGCTGACGATATGTCCACCGCGCCCGCGTCCAGCCCTGACCACACCGACCGCGACGCAGCGCAAGATGCGCTGGCGCCTGTGCTGGCCGAGCTGAACGGCGCGGCCGAGCGCATCTGGCTGGCCAGCGCGGCCACCTGCCCCGGCCTGAGCATCGAGGTGCTGCCCGAGCTGGGCTCCACCAACACCGAGCTGATGGCGCGGGGCCGCCGCGGCGAGATCGCCCCCACCCTGCTCGCCGCCGCCCGCCAGACCGCCGGGCGCGGACGCCTGGGCCGCAGTTGGCAGGCCGAACCGGGCGACACCCTGACCTTCTCCCTCGGCTTGGCCCTTGACCTGGCCCACATCCCCGGCGGCGCCAGCGCCCTGTCGCTGGCCGTCGGGCTTGCCCTGGCCGAGGCGCTTGATGCTGGCCTCGGTGCACCCTGGCCCCTGGGCCCCGTGGGCCTGAAATGGCCCAACGACCTCTGGCTGGCGGGCCGCAAACTCGGCGGCATCCTCATCGAAGCCAGCCCCGCCCCTGGCCTGCCTGACGGTCAACGCTGGGTGGTCATCGGCGTGGGGCTCAATGTGCGCCCCGGCTCGGCCCCCGCCGGCTCTGCCAGCCTCGCCGAGGTCGACCCCGCCACGCCCCCCCGCATCGGCGACGTGTGGGCCTGGATGGCCCCCGCCCTGATCCACGGCGTACAGGCCTTCGCCACCCAGGGCTTCGCCCCTCTGCAAGCCGCCTATGCCCAGCGCGACGTCTTGCTCGGCCAGAGCGTGGGTCTGTGGAGCACGCCGGGCCAGTATCCCGCCGACGGCCACCCACCTACTCAGACGGGTGTCGCCCAAGGCGTGGACGCCCAGGGCGCCTTGCTCGTGCATACTGAACAGGGTGTGCAGGCATGGCACAGCGGCGACGTCAGCGTTCGCCCTCACACCGCCTGACACCCGCCCTTTTCAACCTTTTGACCTGACCCGGCCCCCTCGCCCATGCTGCGCTCCCTGGTGCTGATCCTGCTGCTTCTCAACCTGGCCTTCTTCAGTTGGACCCAGGGTTGGCTCACCACCGTGGTGGGCGTTCATCCCTCCCAGCAGCACGAGCCTCAGCGCCTGAACCTGCAACGCCATGCTGACCAGTTGGAAGTGATCCCCCCCGAGGTGATGCCCTCGGCCAGCGCCGCATCGGCCGCCCTGGCGCAGGCCATCGCTTCTGCCGCCGCCGCGGCATCGTCAGCCTCAGAGGGTGACGACGGCGCCCTGCTGCCCGCCGACCTGCCCTCGGCCCCCAGCATCCCCGCCGCGGCCGCCTCTGTGGCACAAGCCAATCCGGCCACACCGGCCAGCGCCACCGCTGCCCCCACCGTCTGCCTGGCCGCCGGCCCCTTCGGTTCGGTCGAAATGGGCATCGTGACCTCGAACCTGCAAGGCATCGTGCCCCGTGAAAGCTGGCGCACCGAAGACATCACCCTCAACGGCCTCTGGTTCGTCTACATGGGCCCCTACCCCGACCGCGAGCTCTTCAACCGCAAACAGGCCGAGCTCAAGGCCATTGGCGGCATCAGCTTCCGCGAAGTGCGCACCCCCAGCAGCCTGGCCAACGGCTTCGTGCTGGGCCGCTTCGAGCAGCCCCAAGAGGCGCAAGCCGCCCTCAACAAGCTGAAAGAGCGCGGCGTGCGCTCAGCCCGCGTCGTCATCATCCGCCCGCGCATGCAGGCCCAGAACGTCATCGTGCCGCAGGCCACCGCCGGCATGCAGACCAGCCTCAACGGCGTGCGCCTGCCTCAAGGCAAGCGCTTCGCGGCTTGTCCTTGAGCAGCCCGTGCGGCCCTCAGCCAAGGAACTGCACAACGCCTGTCACTGATGGCCCCCGGCTTTAGGGGCCGACGCTCCCATCACACTGCGAGGCGGTGGGCGGCAACCTGAAGACCGGTGAGAATGCTCTCGGCCACTGACTCAGGAAAACCGTCGGGCAGCACGGCGCGCACCGCACTGATGACCATGGGCGTGCGATCGACGACGTCGTCGATCAGGAACTCGACCTGGCGGCCATCCTCACTGACCACACCGTGCCTTGTGCCTAGCGCCACCCAGTGGCGGCGCAGGATGTCGCGCACCTTCCAGTGCGCGTTCCTGGAGCGCACGGCCATCGCCAACTTGACCCGGTGTGGCGACATCCTTGAGGGTCCTTCGCCCAGCACTGGGTAGGCAGACAGCACGTCATACAGCGGGGTGAGCTGGTAACGCCCGCCGGGGCGCAGGAACAGACTGAAGTTCTTGCCGTGTCCATCGGTGGCGCAGAGCATCCAGAAAAGCAGTTGCACCTTGAAGAAGTCGCGCCGATCCTGCTCGCGGGTGATGGAGCCGTCGAGCAGATCCAGGATGCCGTCGATGCCCGGGCCACCATCCGCCTCGTACTTGGCCTCAGGAGCGATTCCCATCGCCTGGCACATGTCTTCCTGCGGCAGGCGGACGAGGCGTTGACCGCCCTCAGGATGAGTCCACCAGGTACGGTCAAAGCGCTCAACCACCAGTGCTTTGGTGTCCTCAAACTGCATGGACTGACAGGCAGCCACAGGCAAACCAAATTCCTTCAGGATCAGGGCGCACAGCCATTCGTTCTCGACGGAGTGCCGCATGTCCAGCTTCATGCCGCCAATCAGGCCCAAAGGCAGCTTGAAGATGTGAGTGGTCGGTGTGCCACCCCGCGGCAGGCACCACTGCCCGTCGCGCAGAAGCAGGGCAGTCTTTTCCTGGGCGCCAGCAATGGAGATGCGGAAGTCGTCGTCCTCACTGCCCCAGCCCATGGCGTGAGGCGTCGTCGCGCTACGCAACACCTGGGCCACTTGAGCCTCTCCAAGAGGCTCTGCCTGCACCGCCGCGATGCCCGCCGAGGCTTGCCCCTCGGGCAGGATTTCCAGCGCACCCACGCAGTCCCGGCCAATCTCGGCCAGCAACTCGAACGCGTCGGTCGAGCCGGTCTTGAAACGGCGTGCCAGGCGCTCGCGGATGTCCTTGCTGTCTGGTAGCAGGTTCTCGAAATAGGCACGGACCTTCTCGCCGCGATGCGGCGCATTGCCCGGGGTGAATGGCAAGGACAGGGACAAGGGACGCCCTTGCTCTGACTGGGCCCAGTCCAGGTCGTACTGAAGCGTGTCCGGCGCATTCGGTGCCAGGCTCCACGTGCCCAAACGGGCACCGTTCATCCAAAGCCCGAGTGTGCGAGTATGCGAGCGACGTCCCATGACGTCACCAACTCGGCTGATCGGTGCCTGGCGACGTCTGTATCGCGCCCTTGGAAGAGGCTGGCGCAGGCGACGATTTGCCCAGAATCAGCTCAACCCCCAGGATGTTCAGCAGCTTCAGCAGTCTTGCAGCGCCGACAGTGTCGGCGTTGCGCTCCAGCGCGGAATAGGTCTGTTGCGTCACACCCAGGCGCAGGGCCACCTCGCTCTGGGTCAGGCCGGCTTCTTTGCGGAAAGCCTGCAGCAGGGTGGGCAACTGATCGGCGGTACGTACGGTGAACCGACTCATACAGTTTATAGGCTGTTAAATGAATTTACAGCATTTGATATGTTTCCCAAGAATACCAACTAAAAGCTGTCAAAGCAACGAACTGCTCAAACGCTGCTTTCTTGGCATTCATGATCGCCAATGACGATCACGCCAGTAACCTGGCTTGCGACGCTGATGTGCGATGGCCAAGATGCGGACCTCGTCAACCAGCAGCGCGTAAATGACGCTGCACGGAAAACGCCGCAAAGGCATACGGCGATTGGCTCCCTGGAGGCACTGGTGGCTTGGCTTGACCGGATGAGTGAACGTGGCTATATTAAGCTCTGAATATGGAGCTAATTATGGAATCCATCCTAGCTGACGTCGCTGTAAGCATGTCCGAGTTCAAAAAGAACCCGGCTGCCGTGCTTAGGGAGGCCAACAACCGCCCTGTCGCCGTGCTCAACCACAATCGAGCCGCCTTCTACATGGTCGAGC
>JAGNPA010000115.1 GCA_017989885.1 Aquabacterium sp. | reverse complement strand
GGCCAAGCACTCAGATGACGCGCCAGTTGGATACGCCTCTATCCGTGAGTATCGCCTGCAGCGTGGCCGACTCGTAGTGGACATCCGTACTTGGGTCGACAAGCTCCAGCGCAAGTTCGATCCGGAAATCGTTGCGGATGCTCAGATGCGTGATCACATCAGCGTTCAGCAACTCTTCATTGCGATGCGAACCCTCGAGGAGTGTGAGCACCGCCGCCAACGGCAGGGCGCAATCCACTGATTGGTCCTCTCCGGCAATCAAGGCAGCCGCTGACTCAAATCTATGCTTGCCACGCAGACACTATGTCAGGGGGTAAGCCGGAGTGCGGCAAATGGTTCGCAAGGACTTGCGTCAAGCAGCACGCTGCATTTCAGAAAATATCCACTTCAACATAACATATTTTTATATATCATATTGCTTTCTATACCATCAATCCAAACCGATGAGCCTGGCCAATCTTCTGGAGAAGAACCGCTACAAGGTCATGCGCCGCATGGCTCTATGGGAAGGACGCCTGAGCCGAGGTCGGCTGATGGATGTCCTCGGTCTGAGCGGCATTCGGGTGAGCCAGCTTCTCAGGGAAGTTCGAGAAGAGACTCCTGACTGGTTTGAGTGGGACAGCAAAAGCAAGTCGTACTTTGTCACCCCTGCCGCCTACAAAAAGGCCCAGGTCGATCTCAAGACTGGTACATCCGATCTGAGCCTGGCGGCCTATTTGGCAGAGGCTGACATTTATGCGGATCTCGCCACCGGAGCCGGCCACGTCACCGTTGCACCTTGGGATTTTTCCCGGGTCAACCCACAGACCTTTTCCCGCATCCGTCTGGCTGTCGAGCAGGGGTCGCGGCTGAGGATCGAGTACCGCTCCATGAGAACCCCCGAGCCGCACGCGCGGACCGTGGATCCACATAGCCTGATCCAGGCTGGCCGGCGTTGGCACATGCGCGGCTACTGCCTTGAAACCAGTGACTTCCGGGACTTCGTGCTTGGACGTATCGCAAAGATCACGGTGTTGGACCAGAGGTCCGAACACACGGTCACGGATGACTCGAAGTGGAACGCTGTTGTGAAAGTGCGCATCCAGGCGCATCCCAAACTGACACCCGGCCAGCAAGACCTGGTCCGGAGTGAGTATTTCGACGGTACGGCGGTGCGAGTGCACAGCTGCCGCGGCGCCATGTTGCCTTACCTGGTGCAGGAGCTGCGGCTGGCCCTAGACACCACCAAAGAAATGCCGCCTGAATATCAGCTGGCTGTGGAGAACGTCAAGGAGGTGCGCAAATGGCTGTTCCCAGCGTGACCCCCGCATCCATGGCGCTCTTCCAGCGCATCCCGGATCGCCTGTTCGGGCCGCTCGCATCGCAGAACCGTCACGGCTACTGGGCGCTGCTGTGCCACTTGCACCGCCGTCGATTCGGGCCCGACGCACCTCTGCCACCCAGCTATGGATTCCTGCAACGCGAGATCACCCAGGAGATCGAAGACCATCTCAAATATGCTGAAGAATGGCAGCCCGAGACAGGAGATCAGCCCGACACCCCCCTGAACATCCGTGCCATTGGCGTCTTCAACCGATTGCTTGATGCGGGCTGGTTTCGCCTGGAGAAGTACGGCATAGAAAAGACCGTCAACATGGCGCCAGCCGTGGGCCAGCTGCTGACCCAACTGATCAATTTTGCAGAAACTGGCCCGGTGTTCGTCTCGGGCAAGATCCGCTCGATTGACGCCGCCGTGGCCCAGGTGCACAAGGGCGAAGCAAGCGGCGATCTGCTGCGAGAGGCGGCTGAGCAGTGTCGCAACCTGCTGGTCTACATCCGCAACACCGGCACCAACGTGCGCGACCTGATGGCAGCCATCGGCGCCCAGCCCACCACCGCGCAGTATGTCCGGACGTTTTTTCAGGACTACATCCAGCAAGTCTTCATCGGTGACTATCAGGAGCTGCGAACGAGAGAGCATCCCCTGTCCAAGCGACAGCAGATTCTGGACGCCGTCACCGACATCGATACCCAGCCACAACAGCGCAGTCGCTTGCTGGACTGGTACATCAGCCGCCTGAGCAACGGCGACGAAAAAAAAGGCCAAGTCGCGTTCCAGCGTGACTTGCAGCGCCTCTATGAGCTCGACCGGATTGAAGAGTACCTGGAGCGTCTGGACGAAGAGATCAGAAGCGCCAACCGGCGCGCGCTTGCCTTCCTGGAATACAAGCTGCGCGCCATCCGCCCCATCGACAACCTGCTTCGGCAGTCAATGGACCGGTTGATTGCCAATCCCGACATCGATGTCGCCCCTGTGTTCCCGCCCGATGCCCTGATGGGTGGTGCTCGCCTGGCTCAGCCACGCAAAGAGGTGCCGCGGCTGACGCCCACGCCTTTGCGTCAGGTGATCATCTCCGACCGCACACGCGCGATTGGCAACCTGGTGCGCCGCGCCCAGGAGCGACGATCCATTACGCCCATGAAGCTGCGCGCCTATGCCGAAAAAGTGCTGCAGGACACAGCCTCCGTCGGCAGCGATGCCCTGCCTTGCAGATCCATTGAGGACTTGCGTGCCTTCCAGGCCCTGACCAGCGTGGCCATGGCCACCAACTCCCGGATCCCCAGGCTCGAAATGGAAGGCCGAGCATCGGCCCCGGGGATGGAGCTGCGCTACACCAGCGACGAAGCCGCCGAACACCCGTATTTGAGCGGCAAGCCATTCACACTGAGCTGGCGCAAACGCCAGACCAAAAACAGGGAGCCCAAATGAGCAACCCACGGGATTGGGAGGATCTGGCCAGCAGGCTGGATGGCATCTATACCGTCGAAGACTTCGAGACTGCCGCCTACCGACTGGTGGCCGAGCAGGTGATCTACCACTCCGACCGAAGCAGCCGGGTGACCTACGCCCTCCTGGACCTCTACGAACGTGAGTTCGCGAAGGTGCTTGCCCCGCTGGGAGTGTCCCTGTCGATCAACCGGCAGCTGCGCTATGTGACCGCTCTGCCGCGGCACGCCAAGGCCAGTACCGCGACCGTGGCTCAGACACTGTTTGCCCTGGTCCTGCGCGGCCTGTACGACGAAGGCGTGTGCGCCGGCGGACTCACCGAAGACGGTGAGGTCGTGTGCGACTACATCGAGTTACAGGAGAAGTTCCGCCTGATGACCGGTCGCGACCTGCCAAACCGCAGTGAACTCGACACGCTGTTGCGCTCCGCAAAGCGCTGGGGTATCGCCCGACGCCTGGAGGACGACGACAGCGGCCATCTCACCCCCTTGCAGGAACAGTCCACCGGTGGCGTGGCCATTCGCCCGGCCATCGTCGACGTTCTAGGCGAGACGGCCTTGATACGGCTTGCGCAATGGGGCGTGGCAAGGGATGAGGCACAAGGGGATGGTTCCGCCGGTGATCCAGTCGCGATCGAGGACAACCAGGGGATGAGCAATGAAGCGGCTTGAGAGCGTCAAACTGGTGCAGTTCCTGCTGTACGAGCAGCAGGAATTCCGACTGGAAGAAATCACCGGCCTGTTCGGCCGCAACGGCAGCGGCAAGAGCTCGGCGCTTGATGCCGTGCAGATCGCAATGATGGGCGCCAACAAGAACCTGATGCACTTCAATGCCCAGGCAGACGCCAAGTCGCACCAGAGCCGCACCTTGCGGTCCTACTGCCTGGGGCAGTATGGCGACACCATCGAACAGTGCGCGCGGCCACAGGCCACCACCTACGTCACGCTGGTCTGGCGCGACACCGAGACCAATGAGCCGGTCTCCATGGGCGTATGCATTGAAGCCTCGCTTGGCAACGAGGCGGAGAAGGTTCTGGGGCGCTACGTCATCCGTGGCGTTGAACTGACCATGTCCGAGCACTTGCAGACGGTGGACGGCGCAACCATGCCGTTGCCCTGGAGCAGTTTCCGCCATCGACTACTGGAGCAATCCAAAGTCACCGGTGAGGAACCGCTGTTCGACGATGGAGCCAGCTACGTCAAACAGGTGCTGTTCATGTTGCGTGGCAAAGCGGGCCCGGCGTCGTACGACGCATTTGCGCGCGCCTTCCGCTTCGCGCTGCGTATGAGCTTCTCCAAGTCAGTGGACCAGATCGTGCGTCAGGACGTCTTGGAGGACCGCCCGACCAACATACAGAAATTCCGCGCCATCGTTGACTCCTTCAAGGCGATCAAAGGCAAGATCGAATGGGTTCAGAAAAAGATAGCCGCGAGCAAAGAGGTTGCCGCGAGCTTCGCTGGCGCCCTTGTCGAAGCCCGGCGCTCCGCGACCTGGGGAGCCCTGAGCGCGTCGGCCGACCACGAACGGGTCAACGCTGACAACGAGGCATTGTGTGCAGAACAGCAGGCGGCCGTCGACAAGGCCTCCCAAACGATCAAGGACAGCGAAAAGGCCGCTCAGGATCTCTCGGATCTGGACGAGAGGATCGCCCATCTCCAGCGGCTCCAGGAAGCTCACAGCGACCACCGTAACAGTGTTCAGGACGCCCAGGACCGGGAGGCGGCACAAAGCCGCCTGAACGGGCGCAGCAATGGCTATACAGGTGAACTCGCAACGCTATTGCGCCTGGTGAACAACGCCGGAAAAAACGAACTGGCAAAGGACTGGACCCTGGAACTGCAAGCTTGCGCACAGCGCCTTGAGGCAGCCGCCAAGCGTGACGGTCAAGAAGGCGATTTCGAGTTTCTGCAGCGCGTTTTGCGGGATCTCGGCGCCGTGGCAACCAAAGCCGAAAAGGCCCTGGGTCATCAGCATCAGGAAGCCAAAGCGGCGGCTGATGCCACCGCAGATGAAGTCAAGCTGGCTGCCGATGCAGTTGAGCGCTTGCGTGGTGGGCACGCCAGGATCAGCGACCAGACGCAGTACCTGATCAATGAACTGCGTGACAACGGCTTGAATCCCCAGCCGGTTTGCGATCTCGTCCGCGTGACCGATCCGGAATGGCAACCAGCCATTGAGGCGTATCTGGCAAGCAACGTCGAAGCGCTCTTGCTTCCAGAGGGCGAGGAAGAGCAGGCGTTCCAGATCTACCGAGGACTGCAAGGCCGCCGAGCCATCTACGGCGTCAAGATCGTTCGTGCATCCCGCTTGCGCACAAACACCGCAGTTCAGGACGATATGGTTGCAGCCCTCATTGAAGGCAAGAACCAGCACGCAGTCGGCTACCTTCGCAGCAAGCTCGGTGCCCTCAAGCGCGCCGATTCCGGCAAGGATGCCTTGCGCGGTGAACGCACTCTTACCGTGGACGGCATGCTGACTGGTCCCGGCGATTTTGAGCGCCTTCGCCTTGTACCGCATGGCGGCTTTAGGATTGGCGGGGCAGATACCTCCGCTCTCCCAGGCCTCATGAAGGAGCTTCTAAGGCTGCAGCAGATTCACCGTCAGCAGACAGGTCTGGTTGCCGATCTGTTCTCACTGAGAGCATCCATGCAGGGCATGGCGTCGCAGCAGACAGCCCGACTCATCGAGAGAAGCTTCGAGATGTTGCGCGAGGCGCACAACGATATGCAGGTGATTTCCCAGCGGCTGATCGCATCGGCCAGCGCGGAGTACCTGGATTTGACCAACGAGCTGAGCAAGCGTCAAAAGGACCGCCCTGACGCCGATCAGAAACGACTCGACGCCCATACCGCCGCCAAGCTGGCAGAACAAGCCGAAAAAGCCCTGAGCGAGCGCTGTGCTGCCAGCACGCAGGCCCTGCAGGCCTCCGCCGCCAATCTGGAGCTGCGCCGCGCCGATACGGATCTCGTCCCCGACTACTACTCCGATCAATGGGACAAGCTGCTGGAGCGGTTTGCAGACAACTACGTTGACATGGCCTCTCACAGCCGCAGGCAGGCCGACTTGTGCGCCGCTGCAATGAACCGCCACATCAGCGCAGCACAAAAGAGCCTTGGGGCCTATCTGACCGAGTACCGCGAAGCTGTGTCCGATGAAATCAGCGCCGACTGGCGCAAAACCAAAGCTTGGATGGATCATTCCATTCAGCGCCTGGAGGCCACAGAGCTGGCCGAGTACGAGGCCGAAGCGGAAAAAGCCTATGAGACCGCCCAGCTCACATTCCGCCAGGACGTAGCCGTTGCCCTGAGCTCAAATCTACGCTTCATGCGCGAGACGTTCGAGCGACTGAACAAGGCCTTGCGCTCAACCCCAGCTTTCACCAACGGAGAACGCTACCAGTTCATTTACCGGATGCGGCCGGACCTTGAGCCGCTCCTGAAATTCGTCAACAACGTGGCCGACTTTGGTGTGGACGGCAACCTGTTTGGAGATCCCGGCAGCATCCCCGAACTGTTCAACGACCTTCTGCGCGACAAGATGACCACCGGCAACGGCGCTGTCAAGAGCCCTCTGGACGACTACCGTGAGTTCTACGAGTTCGATA
>JAGNPA010000114.1 GCA_017989885.1 Aquabacterium sp. | reverse complement strand
GGCCGAGGTGGTCGGTGCGCATCGCTCCGGGGCCTACCTGCTGTTCACCTTCCTGGGCGGCGCACTGTTCTTCTTCGGGCCGATCATCGGTGCGGTGATGATGGTGTTGGCCACGGTGTTGTTGTCGGAGATGACCAAGGCCTGGCTGCTCTACCTGGGCATCTTCTTCCTGGTGATGGTGATGTATGCGCCGGGCGGTGTCTCGGGCCTGATCATGATGAACCTGCGCCTGGCCGCCTACGGCATGTTGCGCCGGCTCTGGACCTCGTACCTGGCGCTCGCTGGCACCTTGCTGGTGGTGCTGACGGCCGTCGGGGTGATCGTGGAGATGATTTATCACATCAAGCTCAACGAGGCCATGGGGCCGGAGATGACCTTCATGGGCGCGACCATCAATACCCAAGGGGCTGATGCCTGGGTGGGTGCCACCTTCTTGCTGATCACCGGCGTGGGTCTGTTCGAGTTGGTGCGACGTCAGTTCGTGCACCAGTGGAGTCAGATCCAGGAAGACATCGAAGCGGAAAACCTCCGTCGACAAATGCATTGAGAGGCCAACCATGAGCGAGCACAAAGCATCTGCACAAGGTCTGGCGCTGGAGTTGCGCAGCGTGCGCAAGTCCTTTGGCAAGACCGAAATCATCCGCGGGACCGAACTGGCCATCAAGGCCGGCGAGCGCGTCGCGCTGATCGGGCCCAACGGCGCGGGCAAGTCCACGCTGTTCAACCTGATCAGCGGGCGCCTGCCCATCACCAGTGGCGAGATCTTGCTGAATGGCGAAGCCATTCACGGGATGAAGCCCTACGAGATCAACCGCCTCGGCCTGGCCCGCAGCTTCCAGGTGTCCAACCTGTTTCCGCGCCTGAGCGTGTTCGAGAACATCCGCTGCGCCGTGCTGTGGTCGATGGGCGAGCGCTACGCCTTCTGGCGTTTCCTCTCCAAACTCGACGCGGTCAACCAGCGCGCCGAAGAGGTGCTGGACAAGATCCGCCTGCGTCGCAAGCGCGATGTGCATGTCACGTCGCTGACCTATGCCGAGCAGCGTGCGCTGGAAGTGGGCGTGACCATTGCCGGTGGCGGTGACGTGATCCTGCTGGACGAGCCCACAGCCGGCATGAGCAAGTCGGAGACGGCGAATTTCGTGCGCATGATCCGTGAGGTGACCGAGGGCAAGACCTTGCTGACCGTGGAGCACGACATGGGCGTGGTGTTCGGTCTGGCCGACCGCATTGCCGTGCTGGTGTACGGCGAGGTGATCGCCTTTGACACGCCCGAGAACGTGCGGGCCAACGACCGGGTCAAAGAGGCCTATCTGGGCTCGGTGCTGGCGCAAAACCAGGCCGCCGAGGCAGGAGTCTGAGCATGCTGAACATTCACAACCTGCACGCGTTTTACGGCAAGAGCCACATCCTCCACGGCGTCGACCTGGAGGTCAAGCCGGGCGAGATCGTCAGCCTGCTGGGCCGCAACGGCTCGGGGCGCTCCACCACCATCAAGGCCATCATGGGCCTGGTGGACGCGCAAGGATCGGTGAAGTGGAACGAGCAGGAGCTGCTGGGCCACAAGACCTATGACATTGCGCGCCACGGTCTGGGCTATGTGCCCGAGAGCCGCGACGTGTTCCCCAAGCTGACCGTGGAGCAGAACCTGCTGCTGGGCCAGAAGGGCGGCAAGAAGCCCGGACGCTGGAGCCTGGACGACATGTACCAGATGTTCCCGCGCCTGAAGGAGCGCCAGCACACCGAAGCCGGCGTGATGTCGGGCGGGGAGCAGCAGATGCTCACCCTGTGCCGCACGCTGATGGGCGACCCTGACCTGATCATGATCGACGAGCCGACCGAAGGGCTGGCGCCGAAGATCGTGGAGCTGGTGGGCGAGTACCTGAAAGAGCTGCAAAAGCGCGGCCTGGCCGTGCTGCTGGTGGAGCAGAAGCTCACCATTGCCCTGGACATCTCGCAGCGCTGCTATGTGATGGGCCACGGCGAGGTGGTCTTCCACGGCACGCCCGATGAACTGCGTGCCGATCAGTACGTCCGCAAGGAGTGGCTGGAGGTCTGATCACAGGTCTGCATGGCGGAATCTGCAGACTTTGTGCGTCGGGACTTTCCCTTGGTTTGTGCTGGAGGGGGCACAAGCTCTGCCACAATCTTCGGATATTCTTACAAGAACTCTTGTCAGAATGAGTTGTCTGGTCGCTGGCCGGTGCCAAGCCCTGTTTTCTTGTGGGTGAGGTGCATGGCCAGCCCGTCTATCAACGTCCCGAGATTGCCATGAGCACCACCTACCAAGTCAACGGCGGCGTCGCCGTCATCACCCTGAACAACCCGCCCGTCAACGGTCTGGGGCACAGCACCCGCAGCGGTATTTTTGAGGGCCTTCAGCAGGCCCAGGCTGACGCCGGCGTGCAGGCGGTGGTGATCATCGGCGGGGGTAAGGTGTTTTGCGGTGGTGCCGACATTCGCGAGTTCGGCACGCCGGCCGCGTTTGCCGAGCCGGGTCTGCATGCCGTCGTCTCTGCCCTCGAAACCTGCAGCAAGCCGGTCGTTGCCGCCATCCACGGTGTGGTGATGGGCGGCGGCCTGGAACTGGCGCTGGGTTGCCACTACCGGGTGATGGCCCCTGGCGTGCAGGTGGCCCTGCCTGAGGTGAACATTGGTCTGATCCCCGGCGCTGGTGGCACGCAGCGCCTGCCGCGCGTCCTGCCGGTCGAGATGGCTTTGCAGATGGTCACCAGCGGTGCCTCGGTGCCCAGCGACAAGCTGGCGAAGGTGTCGGGCCAGCAGCTGATTGCCAAGCTGATCGAGGGTGATTTGCTCGCCGGTGCCCAGGCCTTTGCGCTGGAGATGGCTGCGGTGCGCCCCCTGCCACGTGTACGCGACCTGCCCGCACCGGTGGTCAGCGATGCCGGCCTGTTCGACAAAGCCCGTGCCGACATGGCCAAGGCCCGCCGTGGCCTGGTCTCGCCTCAGCGCTGCATCGACGCTGTCGAGATCGCCACGCAGGACGACATCGACACCGGCATCCACAAGGAGGGCGAGATGTTCAAGGCCCTCATGGTCGGCCCGCAGGCCAAGGCCATGCAGCACGCCTTCTTCGGTGAGCGCGCGGCCAGCAAGATCCCCGACGTGCCTGACAACACCCCCACCCGCGAGGTGAAGAACGTCGCCGTGATCGGCGCCGGCACCATGGGCGGCGGCATCACGATGTGCTTCCTCAATGCTGGCATCCCCGTGAAGCTGCTGGAGATGAAGCAAGAGGCCATCGACCGTGGCGTGGGTGTGATCCGCAAGAACTACGAAGCTCAGGTTGCCAAGGGCAAGCTGGGCCAGGACAAGTACGAGCAGCGCATGAGCCTGCTGAGCACCACCCTGAGCTACGACGACATCGCCCAGGCCGACATGGTCATCGAGGCGGTGTTCGAGAACATGGACGTCAAAGCCCAGGTGTTCACCAAGCTCGATGCGGTGATGAAGCCCGGCGCCATCCTGGCCTCCAACACGTCCACGCTGGACGTGGACAAGATTGCCGAAGTCACCAAGCGTCCGCAGGACGTGGTGGGCCTGCACTTCTTCAGCCCCGCCAATGTGATGCGCCTGCTGGAAGTGGTGCGCAGCAAGCACACCGCCAAAGACGTGATGGCCACGGTCATGCAGGTGGCCAAGAAGATCAAGAAGGTCGCCGTGGTGTCGGGCGTGTGCGATGGCTTCATCGGCAACCGCATGTTCGAGCAGTACGTGCGCCAGAGCTTCCAGCTGGTGGAAGAGGGCGCCACGGTGCCCCAGGTGGACAAGGCCGCCGAAGCCTTCGGCTTTGCCATGGGCCCCTTCCGCGTGGGCGACCTGGCCGGCAACGACATCGGCTTTGCCATCCGCAAGCGCCGTCGCGTCGAGCAGCCCGATGTGGTCTACAGCCCTGTGGGCGATGCCATTTGCGAGCTGGGCCGATTCGGTCAGAAGGTGGGCAAGGGCTGGTACGACTACGAAGCCGGCAAGCGCGAGCCGATCCCCTCGGCCGAGGTGCAGGCCTGCATTGACAAGGTGCGTGCTGACAAAGGCATCACGCCGCGCGCCATCAGCGACGACGAGATCGTCAACCGCCTGGTGCTGGCCATGGTCAACGAGGGCGCCCAGATTCTGGAAGAAGGCATTGCCTCCAAGGCCTCCGACATCGACATGGTCTACCTGACCGGCTACGGCTTCCCGCTGGCCTGGGGTGGCCCGATGCTGTACGCCGACCTGCTGGGCCTGCCCAAGGTGGTCGAGCTGATGAAGGGCTTCCAGGCCCTGCCCGGTGCCGACCAGGCCTTCTGGACGCCGGCGCCGCGGCTGGCGCGCCTGGTGGCCGAAGGCAAGACCTTCACCGGTCAGGCCTGAACCGTCCCCACCGCGCATGGCTGACTGAGCTGCCATCCTGAGGGTCTGTGAGATGCATGTCTTGCAGACCCTTTTTGATCCACCCTGTGAAGAAGAGGCGCCTGACATGTCCCACATCGAAACCCATCAGAACGGCCACATCCTGGAGATCAAGGTCAACCGGCCCGAGAAGCACAACGCCCTCTCGCCCGAGATGTACCGTGATCTGGCGCGTGCCTATGGCGAACTCAGCCGCAACCCCGAGTTGCGCGTGGGCCTGCTGTACGGCGAGGGCGCGCATTTCAGCTCGGGTGTCGAGCTGGACAAGTGGGCACCCATCTTTGGCAACGGCAAGGGCTTTGAAGTGGGCGAGGGCGAGATCGACCCCTTCGGCCTGCAGGCCCAGCGCCACACCAAGCCGGTGGTGATGGCCGTGCAGGGCAACTGCTTCACCTGGGGCGTGGAGATCATGCTCAACACCGAGATCCGTGTGGCGGCCTCGGACACGCGCTTTGCCATGCTGGAAGTCAAGCGCGGCATCTTCCCCTGTGGCGGTGCCACCTTGCGCCTGCCGCGCCAGATGGGCTGGGGCGCGGCACACCGTTATCTGCTGACGGGCGAGTTCTGGTACGCCGAAGAGGCCCTGCGCACCGGCCTGGTTCAGGAGGTGGTGGCGCCCGGCGAGCAACTCACCAAGGCCCGCGAAATCGCCACGCAGATCGCCAAGGCCGCGCCGCTGGGCGTGCAGGGCGTGCTCAAGTCGACCCGCATGGCGTGGAACGAGGGCGAGGCCGAAGCCGCCCGCCATCTGTTTGTGGACATGGTGCCCGTGATGCAAAGCGAGGATGCCGCCGAAGGCGTGGCCTCGTTCATGCAGCGTCGCGAGGCCGTGTTCAAGGGGCGCTGAGGCGCACGACTTGAGCCTGTCTGTCAACCTGATCTGAACCGTTTTCATCATGACCCAACGTGCCACCCTCGACTTCCTGCTCTATGACTGGCTGAAGGCCGATGCCCTGTGCCAGCGCCCCCGCCACGCCGAGCACAGCCGCGACACCTTCGATGCGGTGCTGGACCTGGGCGAGAAGATCGCCACCGAGCAGTTCGCCCCCATCAACCGCCTGACCGACCTGCAAGAGCCCGAGTTCGACGGTGAGCGCGTGCACCTGCCGGCCGAGACCCCAAAGGCCTTGAAGGCCTTCATCGACTCGGGCCTGATGGCCGCCGCCAAGGATGCCGATGTGGGCGGCATGCAGCTGCCCACCGTGGTGGAAATGGCGGCGATGAGCTTCTTCTTCAAAGCCAGCGTGGCCTTGGGCGGCTACCCCATGCTGACGCGCGGCAACGCCAACACCATCCTGGCGCACGGCACCCCCCAGCAAGTCGAGGTGTTTGCCAAGCCGGGCCTGGAGGGCCGCACCTTCGGCACCATGTGCCTGAGCGAGCCGCAGGCCGGCTCCAGCCTGTCGGACATCGCCACCAAGGCCGTGCCCGACACGGGCAGCGAAGCCCACGGCGCTGCGCCTTGGCAGCAAGACCCGCTGGGCCCGCGTTTTCGCCTCAAGGGCAACAAGATGTGGATCTCGGGCGGTGAGCACGAGATGGGCGAGAACATCGTCCACCTGGTGCTGGCCAAAATTCCCGGCGAAGACGGCAAGACCATCCCCGGTGTCAGAGGCATTTCGCTGTTCATCGTGCCGCGCAAGCTGGTGCAGGCCGACGGCACCATCACCGACCAACGCAACGACGTCTCGCTGGCGGGCCTGAACCACAAGTGCGGCTACCGCGGCACCGTCAACACCCTGCTGAACTTTGGCGAAGGCAAGTTCCCGGTGCACGGCCAGCCCGGCGCGGTGGGCTACCTGATCGGCAAGGCCGGTGAGGGCCTCAAGTGCATGTTCACGCTGATGAACGAGGCCCGCATTGGCGTGGGCCTGGGCGCGACCATGCTGGGCTATGCCGGCTATGAGGCTTCGCTGGCCTATGCCAAGGACCGTCCGCAAGGCCGTGCCATGACGGCCGCTGG